>VBKJ01000056.1 GCA_005879795.1 Deltaproteobacteria bacterium | reverse complement strand
CTCGTCGAAGAAATCCTCGAGCGCGAGCGCCCGCTGGCGTGCCGCCTCGTCGCGCGGGTAGAGTGGCGGTGCGGGCTGGAGGCGTTCGAGCGCCTCGATGATGCGCGTCGAGTCCGCGATCGCCTGCCCGTCGAGCAACAGGATGGGCAGCTTCATCTGCCCGGTCGTCCACAGCGCCCGCGGCACGTAGCTCAACGCGAGCGCCCGGCGCACGTGCGGGATGCGCTTCCAGTCGAGCGCCCAGCGCGCCTTCTCGTTGAAGTGCGAGATCGGGAAGTGCCAGAGGACGGGAGGCGCCATCACTCGATCGCCCCGGGCAGCCGCTCGAGGCAGCCGTTCCACCCCCCTAGAGGGTCGGCGAGCCGAGTCAAGACGGGTGGCAACTCGCTCCGCCCCGGGGTAGAGTCACGCCATGCGCTTGCGCCGGGGATGGGGACCGATGGCGGGCCTGGCGCTGGCGGGGCTCCTCCTGGTGGGCGCGTGCGGCGCCGAGCGGCGGCACGCCGCGCACTCCGACGACGACCCGGGCGATTTCTCGGCCGACCGGTTCGACGACCTCGACGAGGAGGGCACGATGACCGACCTCCTCGACCCGGAGGAGCGGGACGCGACGGAGCGCTCGGAGCTCCCGGGCGACGCGCGCCCCGGCGCGGACAAGCAGAACGCCGGCGACACGGCGGGCAAGGTCGGCCTCTCGGTCCTCACCGTGGCGCTCTCGCTGGGCGCCGCGGTCGCGCCCTTCCTCCTCTTCTAGACCATCGCTCGCGCCGCGCCGTGCGCGCGATGAAGTCGACCACCACGCGGGCCAGCTCCTCTCCCTTGTCCTCCTGGAGGAAGTGGCCCGCGCCGGCGATGGTCGTGTGTGGCTGGCCCTGCGCGCCCGGGATCGCCTGCTGGAGGAGGCGGTCGGCGCCGCCGGTGATCGGATCCGAGTCGCTGAAGGCGGTCAGGAACGGCTTCGTCCAGCGGCCGAGCATCTCCCACGCCGCGCGGTTCGGCATCGCGGCGGGGTCGTCGGGCGTCACCGGCACGAGCATCGGGAACTGCCGGGCGCCGGCCTTGTAGCGGTCGTCGGGGAAGGGCGCGTCGTAGGCGGCGACGATCTCGGGCGCCAGGTCCGTCACGCAGCCGCCCTTCACGATGCCGCCCACGTGGAAGTGGAGCGTCTCCTGCGAGTACTGGCGCCAGGCGAGGAAGGCCGGCCCCGCGGGCCGGTCGCCGGTGGGGAGGAACGTGTTGGCGGCCACGATCCGGGCGAAGAATTCCGGCTGCTCGGCGGCGAGCCGGAGGCCGATGAGCCCGCCCCAGTCCTGGCAGACGAGCGTGATGCGCCGGAGGTCGAGCCGCTCGAGCACGCCGCGCATCCAGTCCACGTGACGCTGGTAGGTGTAGTCCTCGCGCCGGACGGGCTTGTCGGAGCGGCCGAAGCCGACCAGGTCGGGCGCGATCACGCGGTGGCCCGCGGCGCCGATGACGGGGATCATCTTCCGATAGAGGTACGACCAGGACGGCTCGCCGTGCAGCAGGAGGACGGGGACGGCGTCGCGCGGGCCCTCGTCGACGTAGTGGATGCGGAGGCCCTCCACCTCGACGTAGTGCGGCGCGAACCGGTGGCCGGCGAGGTTCGTGAAGCGGTCGTCGGGGGTGCGGACCGCCTCCATCTAGAGCTTCGCGATCACGCGGTCGGCGAAATCGTGCAGGCCGCGCGTGACGGCCTCCGTGTCGAACCCCGGCGGCCCCGTGGTGACGCGCGACACGCCGAGGTCCTGGAGCCGGCGCACGGCGTCCAGGTCGGGGCGGCCCCGGCCGGCGCTCAGCTCGATCTCCTCGGGCTTCCGTCCGATGCGGCGGCACTCCGCGCGCAGCGTGGCGAAGAGCGCCTGGAGCTTCTCGGGCTCGCCGACCGCCGGGAAGAACCCGTCGCCGTAGCGTGCCGCGCGGCGCGCGGCCCACTCGCCGTGGCCCCCGACGACGATCGGCACGCCGGGCTTCTGCACGGGCTTGGGATTCGACTCGAGCGGTGCCCAGTGGAAGAACTTCCCCGCGAACGCTTCCGGCGTCTCCTTCCAGAGCGAGCGGATGGCGCGCACCGCCTCGCGCGTGCGCGCCGCACGCTCCGCGAACGGGACGCCGAGCGCGTCGAACTCCTCCTCGAGCCAGCCGATCCCGATGCCGAGGATCGCGCGCCCGCCGGAGAGGACGTCCAGCGTCGCCACCTCCTTCGCGACGTAGATCGGATGGCGCTGCGGGAGGATCAGGATGCCGGTCGCGAGGCGGAGCTTCTTGGTCACCGCGGCGGCGAAGGCGAGGGGCAGGATCGGGTCGGGGATGGGCACGTTCTCGGGCCCGGGGATCCTGCCCGAGGGATCGTAGGGGTACCTCGACCGGTACCCCACCGGGATGACGACGTGCTCGACCGTCCAGATCGACTCGAAGCCCGTCTCCTCGGCGGTGCGCGCGAGGTGTGCGAGAGGCTCGGGGAACCCGAACGGGCCGGCGTTGGCATACGCGATGCCGAACTTCATGCTCGATTGCCGCGGAGGCTACGGCGGGGCTCGCACAAAGACAAGGGGTGCGCTACGAGACGGCCGTGAGCTGGCAGCCCGAGGTCGACGAGATCAAGCGCCGCGTGGAGCTGGCCCAGCGGATGGGCGGGCCCGAGAACGTCGCACGCCAGCACGCGGGCGGCAAGCTCACGGTGCGCGAGCGCATCGAGCGCCTGCTCGATCCCGGCACCTTCCACGAGACGGGTGCGCTGACCGGCAAGGCCAGCTACCAGGACGGCCGCCTGGTCGAGATCGTGCCGGCGAACTTCGTGCTGGGTACCGGACGGATCGACGGCCGCCGTGTCGTCGTCGGCGGCGACGACTTCACGGTCCGCGGCGGCGCCGCCGACGCGGCGATCGCCAACAAGCAGGGCTACGGCGAGCTCATGGCGCGCGAGCTGCGGCTGCCCATCGTCCGCCTCGTCGACGGCACGGGCGGCGGCGGCAGCGTCAAGACGCTCGACGAGATGAAGCGCACCTACGTGCCCGCGAACCCATCCTGGGACGTGGTCGTCGCCCTCCTCTCCGAGGTGCCGGTGGTGGGCGCCTGCATGGGCTCGGTCGCCGGCCTCGGTGCGGCCCGCGTCGTGACCTCGCACTTCGCGCTCATGGTCAGGGAGACGAGCCAGCTCTTCGTCGCCGGCCCGCCGGTCGTCGAGCGCGGCGTCGGCGAGCAGGTCAGCAAGGAGGAGCTCGGCGGCTCGCACGTCCACGCGCGGGGGAGCGGCGCCGTCGACAACGAGGTGGAGAGCGAGGACGAGGCGTTCGCGCACATCCGGAGGCTCCTCTCCTACCTGCCGTCGAACGTGTGGCAGGTGCCCCCGCGGCGTCCACCCGACGACGATCCCGGACGGCGCGAGGAGGTTCTGCTCTCGATCATCCCGCGCAACCGCCGGCGCGGCTACGACGTCAGGCGGCTCCTCGCCCTGGTCCTCGACCGCGACTCGTTCTTCGAGATCGGCCGCGGGTACGGCCGTCCGCTCGTGACCGGCCTCGCGCGCCTCGACGGCTACCCGGTCGGCGTGCTCGCCAACGACCCGCTGCAGGGCGGCGGCGGGCTCGACGCACCGGCGAGCGACAAGATGGTCCGCTTCGTCGACCTCTGCGACACCTTCCACCTCCCGTGCGTCAACTTCGTCGACCAGCCGGGCTTCCTGATCGGCACCGCGGCCGAGCGTGCGGGGACGATCCGCGTCGGCGCGCGCGCCCTGGCCGCGGTCTACCAGGCGACGGTGCCGTGGGTGTCGATCATCGTGCGGCGCGTGTTCGGCGTGGCGGGCGCGGCGCACGGGAACGCGCAGCGCCTGAACCTCCGCTACGCCTGGCCCTCGGGCGACTGGGGCTCGCTGCCGATCGAGGGCGGCGTGCAGGCCGCCTACCGCCGCGACATCGAGGCGGCGCCCGACCCGGAGGCGCGGCGGCGGGAGCTCGAGGCGAAGCTCGACGCGCTGCGCTCGCCCTTCCGCACCGCCGAGGCCTTCGGCATCGAGGAGATGATCGACCCGCGCGACACGCGCCCGCTCCTCTGCGACTGGGTCGCGATGGCCTACGACCTGCTGCCGGTGGAGCTGGGACCGAAGCGGCGCGGGTGCCGGCCGTGAGCGACGGCGCCGTGCGGAGCCCCGGAGTGGGGAAGGTGGTGGAGGTGCTGGTGTCGGTGGGCACCGCGGTGGCGGAGGGGGACGAGGTGGCGGTCGTCGAGTCGATGAAGGTGGAGATCCCGGTGACGGCGCCGAGCGCGGGCACGGTGGCGGCGATCAGGGTGGCCGCGGGCGACCCGGTGCAGACGGGGGATCTGCTGCTAACGATCGCGCGTTAGATCGGTCCGGTCCGTTGCGTGGGCGCCGTGGGGCGAGCGTCAGGCCGCGCGTTCCACCCGGCAGCGCACGTGGCGATGGTGCGGGATGCCGGTGAACGGATCGCGGTCGGTCACATCGGTGAGCTCGTTCTGGTTCGCGCCCTGCACCGTGCCGTCGGCCGAGACCATGCCGAAGCCGTTCGGCATCCAGACGTGCCCGGCCATGAGCTTCGCGTCGACCTGCGCGGGCAGCGTCACGCTTCCGCGGCGGGTCGAGACCCGGACCGGGTCGCCGTTGCGAACCCCGATCGTCCTCGCGTCGTCGGGCGAGAGGTTGAGGGCGCAGTGCGGACCCTTGCCCTTGCGCCACGCGGGGTCGCGCTGGATCGTGTTCGCGGTCCAGCGGGTGCGCAGTCCCGCCGCCAGCACGAAGGGAAAATGCGGATCGGTGGCCGGCTCGGTCGCGATCGCGCGGCGGATCTCCGGCAGCATCGCCTCGGGCGCGAGACGGATCTTCCCGTCCGGGAAGCCGAGATGGTCCTCCAGGTTCGTTTCCAGGCGCTGGCGCGCCATCTCGACGCCCTCGGGATGGGCGAGGAACCGCCGGAAGAGCTCGCTCCCGATCTCGAACGGCAGCTTCCCCTCCCACTCGGGCCCGAGGGTCCGCAGCACGCTGTCGGGACGGAACATGGCGTTCAGATGCGCGATGAAGAACATCGCCGCGAGCGCGGGCGAGGGGAGATGGGGCCCGAGCGTGCGATAGGCCCACACCAGCATCTCGTGCTCGCCGCCCCGCGCGGCCCCCTGCGCGGTCCCGAGAAACGTCATCGCGCCCGCGGGCGTGAGCGCGTCCGTCGCGAGCGCGTGGAGCTCTGCCGGCGGCGGGGGGTAGAGCCCCATCGCCTCGCAGAGCCGCACGTAGATCTCCGGCTCCGGCAGGGCGTCCGGCGGCGGGGACACGACGGGCGGCCGGACCTGCATGTAGATCTCCGGGACGCCACGCGGGAACGCGGAGGTCTCCCACTTCTCGTACCCGACCGGGGTGGGGAGCACGTAGTCCGCGAGGCGCGCGGTCTCGGTCATGGCGGGATCGATCACGACGAGGAGATCGAGCCGCGCGCGCGCCGCGCGCCAGCGCGACGCGTCCGAGTAGGAGAGGAGCGGGTTCGAGCCCTCGACGATGATCGCGCGGATCCGCTCCGGGTGCTCGAGGAGGACCTCCTCGGGCACGAGCGTCGGCGAGAACATGCCGCCGTTGCCGAGCGCGCGGATGGCCGGGATCCCCGAGGCGAGCGCGCGCTCGGGCTCCTTCACACGCGCCGGGTCCTGCATGGGCGGCAGGAACGACTCGAGGAACATGCACCCGCCCGGCCGGCCCAGGTTGTCGGTGAGCACGAGCAGCACGCGGATCAGGTACGAGACGAGGGTGGAAAAGGGCGTCTGCTCGACCCCGAGGTCGAAGAAGATCGCCGCCGACTCCGCCTCGGCGAACCCGCGCGCCGTCTCGCGGATGGCATCCACCTCGAGCCCGCAGCGCGCCGCCATGCGGGCGACGTCGACCGACGCCAGCTCGGCGCGGAGCTGCTCGAGCCCGATCGTGTGACCGTCGACGAAGGCCCGGTCGGCGAGCCCCTCGCGCACGATCACGGCCGCCATGGCGAGCAGGAGGTAGACGTCCGTTCCCGGCTGCACACGCAGATGCCGCGTCGCGGTGCGTGTCGTCTCGGTCTCGCGCGGATCGACAACGACCACCGTGCGTCCCGGGTCCTCGGCCAGCGTCTTGAAGGTGTCGGTCGCGTTGTGGCCGCGGTTGGAGATCTTGGGATTCGTTCCGAGCACGAGGAGAAAGCGCGCCCGCGCCGTGTCGGCGTGGAGAAAGGTGGCCGGCGAGGCGTCGAACATCCACTGGTCGAGGAGGCTGTGCTGCGTCTTCTCCTGCGCGAAGGCGTTGAACCATCGTCGCGAGCCCGTGCCGCGGAGGAAGGCCATCGCGTACGGCGCATCCATGTGGTTGCCCTGCCCGCCGATGCCGACCAGCGCGATCGCCCGCGGCGAGTGGCGCGCCCGGACCTCGTTCAGCCGGGCGGCGATCTCGGCGATCGCCGTGGTCCAGTCGATCCGTTCGAACGTGCCGTCGGGCCGGCGGCGCAGCGGGTGCCGCACCCGGTCGCCGTGCTCGACGTAGTGGGCGATGCCGAAGGCCTTGTTGCAGACGTAGCCCCTCGTGATGGGGTTCGTCTCGTCGCCGCGCACGGCCACGATGCGGCCGTCCTTCACATCGACGCGCAGCCCGCAGTTGTGGCTGCAGAGCACGCACACGGTGGGCAGGTTCGCCCCGTCCTGGGTCATCGTCCGTCCTCCCTTCGATATGCCGGCCCCGGCCGGGCCTGCATGTCGCGCGCGGTCACGGGCTCGCCGCAGTGCTCGCAGGTGAGACGGAGCGTCGCGACGCGCCCGCACCGGCGGTGCACGCGCTCGACGGGCGGCCCCTGCGCGCCCGCCGTGTGCTTGTCGCCCCATCCGGCGATCATCACGACGACGCCGTAGAGGTCGAGGCCCTTCTCCGTCAGCCGATACTCGCAGCGCGGCGGGCGATCCTGGTAGCGCTCACGCCGGAGCACGCCGTGCTGCACGAGCTTCCCGAGCCGATCGGCGAGGCGGTGCCGGGTGATCCCGAGGCTCGCCTGGAACGCCTCGAAGCGGCGCGTCCCGAGGAACGCGTCGCGCAGGATGAGGAGCGTCCAGCGGTCGCCGATCACGGAGAGCGTCCGCGCGATCGTGCAGTCGAGCTTGCCGACCTCGCTCCAGCGCACGCCGCGGTATAGTTCCAAAATGGAACCTATTGCAACAGGGGGGGACTCGCGTGACGATCGGTTGCCAAGCTCGGCTGCGAGCACTAGACGGGACGCGTGAAAGTGCTCGCCGCGGTGGCCGTCGCCTGTGTCATCGCGGGCCTCCTCTACCTGAGCCTCGACTCGGGACGGTTCGCCCCGCCCGCCGAGCGCGCCTTCTCCATGCCCCTCGTCGGTCTCGGCGTGATCTTCGCCGGCAGCGCGTGGGCGGCGTCGAAGAGCGGCTACCCGCAGCGCGTGCCCTTCTTCACCGGCCTCGCGGTCGGCGTCGGCGGCTACGCGCTCGTCCGGCTCTTCATCCGGTAGACGCGGCCGCGCGCTGCAGCGCCATCGTGCTGCGCTTGCGCCCGTAGAAGAAGTAGATCCCGAGGCCGATCACCAGCCACACGACCAGCCGCATCCAGTTCTCCCACCCGAGGCTGCACATGAGCCAGAAGTTCATCCCCATGCCGGCGAGCGGAACGAGCGGCATGAGCGGGGTTCGGAAGGGACGCTCGAGCTGCGGGTTCGTCCGCCGCATGATCCAGACCGCCGCACACACGATGACGAACGCCATCAACGTGCCGATGTTGACCAGCTCGGCCAGGATGCGGAGCGGGAAGAGCGCGGCCACGATCGCGACCAGCACGCCGGTCAGGATGGTCGCCTTGTGCGGCGTGCGGAAGCGCGGGTGCACCGCGGCGAAGAACCCGCGCGGGATGAGCCCGTCGCGCGCCATGGCGAGGAGCACGCGTGCCTGGCTCAGCAGCAGCACGAGCAGCACGCTCGTGATGCCGACGACGGCGCCGAGCGAGATGATGAACACCGCCACCGGGAGGCCGCGCGCCGCGAAGGCGCTCGCAACGGGCGCCTCGATGTCGATCTGCGTGTACGGGACCATGCCCGTCAGTACGGCGGCCACCAATATATAGAGCACCGTGCACAGCGCGAGGGAGGTGATGATCCCGATCGGCACGTCGCGCTTCGGGTTGCGGGCCTCCTCCGCGTGCGTCGACACCGAGTCGAAGCCGATGTAGGCGAAGAACACGTAGGAGGCTCCCTGCATCACCCCCTGCCACCCGAAGGGGAGGAAGGGGCGCCAGTTCTGCGGCCGCACGTAGCCCGCGCCGAGCCCGATCACGAGCAGCACCACGATGACCTTGAGAACCACCATCGCCGCGTTGAAGCCGGCGCTCTCGCGTATGCCGATGACGAGGACGACGGTGATGAAGAGCACTACCAGCGCCGCGGGGAGGTTGCAGTACGCCCCGGTCGCCGTCCACAGGTGCGTCATCTGGTCGATGTCGATGGGCGTCTTCGTCCAGCGTTCGGGGATGGTTACCCCGAAGATGTTCAGGAAGGAGAGGAAGTAGTGCGACCAGCCGTGCGCCACGGTGCTCGACGCGACGGCGTACTCGAGCACGAGGTCCCAGCCGATGATCCACGCGAACAGCTCGCCGAGGGTCGCGTAAGCGTAGGTGTAGGCGCTGCCGGCGACCGGCACCATGGAGGCGAACTCCGCGTAGCAGAGCGCGGCGAGGGCACAGCCAATGCCGGCGACGACGAATGAGAGGATGAGTCCAGGCCCCGCCTTGTCGTGGGCGGCGAGTCCGGTCAGCACGAAGATGCCCGCGCCGATGATGGCACCCACGCCGAGGGCCGTCAGGCTCACGGGCCCGAGTACGCGGCGGAGCCGGTGCTCGCCCTCCATCTCGGCGAGCAGCACCTCCACCGGCTTGACGGCGAAGAGCTGGCTCCCCTGCCTCATGGCCCCACCCCCGCGCGGGCGCTCCCGGACCGCCACCCCCATCTCGTCCCCGTATTACAGGTCCGCCCGGGGCGAGTCGAGTCAACGCGTGCGCCGGAGCACGGCGGCGACGTGTGCGGCATAGGCCGACTGGAGCCGCCGCGTCACCGGCCCCGGGCGCCCGGGGCCGACGGCGCGGCCGTCGATCCGGACGACCGGAAGGATCTCGATCGTGGAGGCGGTGAGGAAGATCTCCCGCGCGCGGCGAAGGCGCGGGGCCGCGATCCGTTCCTCGCGCACGCGGAGCCCGGCCCGGCGCGCGAGCGCGATCACGAGCGCGCGCGTCACGCCGGGCAGGATGCCGGATGCGCGCGGCGGCGTGACGAGGGCGCCGCGCTCGACCAGGAAGACGTTCGCGCTGGTCGCCTCGGTCACCTCGCCGGCGGCGGTCACGTAGAGGCCCTCGGCCGCGCCGCGCCGCGAGGCGGTGACGCGACCGACGACGGCGCTCGGGTGGCCGACCAGCTTCAAGCCTCCCCACGGCGCGCCCGCGTCGCGCGGGAAGGGGAGAAGGACGACCGGTATGCCCTCGCGCCGGCGCGGCTCGAGGTGCGCGGGCAGCTGCCGCGCGCTGAGCAGCAGGGTCGGGCGCGCGCGCCGCTCCGGTGCCAGCCCCTCGCCCGCGACGCCGCGCGTGACGGTCAGGCGCACCGCTGCGTCGGCGAGCCCGGCGCGCGCGACCAGGAGGCGCGCCCGGCGCTCCCACCCGCGTGCGGGGCCGGGCGCGGGCAGGCCGAGGGCGCGCGCCGCGCCCGCCAGGCGACGGAGATGCGCGGCGGTCGCGAACGGCAGGCCGCCGTAGGTCCGCCACGTGTCGTAGACGCCGTCGCCGTGGAGAAGGCCGCGGTCGAGGGCCGAGACGCGGGCGTCACGGGCGGGCAGGAAGCGCCCGTTCAGCCAGACGAGCACAGCTCCAGCTCGGGGCGCGCGTCCTCGCCGAGGGCGAGGCGCAGCGCGGCCGTCTTGAGCCACGCCTCGGCGAGCTCACGCTCCGGGTCCGAGTCGGCGACGATGCCGCCGCCGGCGTGGTAGCGGACGACGCCTCCGGCCACGAGCGCGGTCCGGATGGCGAGGCCGAGCTCCAGGTCGCCGCTCGGATGGAAGAGGCCGAAGGCGCCGGTGTAGGCACCGCGCGGCACCGGCTCGAGCTCGCGGATGATCTCCATGGCGCGCGCCTTGGGTGCACCGGTGATCGAGCCGCCGGGGAAGGTCGCGCGCAGGAGATCCGCGAGGCCCACGTCCGGTCGCACCCGACCGACGACCGAGGACACGAGGTGATGCACGGTCGGGTGGCTCTCGAGGCGCGCGTATGCCTCGACCGCGACCGATCCGATGTCCGCCACCCGCCCGAGGTCGTTGCGCTCGAGGTCGACGATCATCACGTGCTCGGCCCGCTCCTTCGCATCCGCGACCAGCTCCGCGGCGAGCGCGGCGTCGCGCGCGCGCCCCGCGCCGCGCGGGCGCGTGCCCTTGATGGGCCGCGTCTCCACCCGCTCGCCGCGGCGGCGGAGGAAGAGCTCCGGCGAGTTGGCGAGGAGGCAGGCATCGCCCACGTCGAGGTAGCCGCCGTGGGGCACCGGGTGGCGGCGCGCGAGCGCGGCGAAGAGCGCCCACGCCGGCGCTGCGAGCGGCGCCGCGTACGGCTGCGTGAGGTTCACCTGGTAGGCGTCGCCCGCGGCCAGGTAGTCGAGGATGCGGCGGACGGCGGCCAGATAGCGCTCGCGCGGGAGGAGCGGGGCGAGCGGCCCCGTCGCGATCGGCCCCGCCCAGGCGGGCGCGGGGGCGGCGAGCCGCTCGAGCCACGGAACGCGCGCGCTCGCCGGCTCCGCGCACGCGAGCGCGTACTGCCCGCGGCTCCGGTCGTGGACGAGCACCGGGTCGTAGCGGGAGAGGACGGCGAGCGGCACGTCGGGCGCGCGCGCCGCGCCGTCGCGCGCCGGGGCGGTGAAGCGGCCGAATTCGTAGGCCAGGTAGCCGACGGCGCCTCCATAGGGGAAGGGCAGGGGCGGCCCCTCGGCGACGAAGCGCTCGACGGCGGCGAGGGGGTCGCCGGCTTCGCGCCGGCCGTCCCGCTCGACGTGCCCGTCGGCGAGGACGCGGAGCTGCGCCCGCGGCGCGCAGCCGAGCAGCGTCACGGGCTCGGCGGCGTCCGGCACCTCGAGCAGGAACGCGCCCGGCTCGGTGCCGAGGCTCGCCAGCACCTCCAGCGGATCGCGGCGGAGCGCCAGCGGCACGACGCGCATGGCGGTGGAGCTGATGGCGGAGTGACCCTCAGTGCCTGGCGATCGGAGTGAGCTGATTCGCCGCCAGGCGCCAACGTCCCTGCTGATTGACCCACACGCTGAGCATGCGGTACTCGCCGCCCGCTTCCTTGCCGCTGTACCTCCCCTTCAAGGTGATCCGGCTGGCGGCGACGGCTGTATCTCCGTAGACGTGGACCGCTTCGATCTGGCGCGCGGTTGCCTCGACTCCGGTAGCGCCGGACTTGAGGTTCTCGAGGCGCTGCTTCTTGGTGAGGAGCGCTCCGTGGGGATTGATGAACGTGTAGTCGTCCGTCCAGATGTCATCGAGGGCCGCGACATCCCGCTTAGCCACGGCGGCGCTGTTTGCGGCGACGCGGTCAGCCAGCCCCGCGGGCATGCCCGCTTCAGTGGCTGCCGGGGCTGGTTCGTTGCCCGTAGCCAGCGACGAAACGGCGAGACCGATCGTCGCAAGCCAGAAGAGCGCTCGCGTCATGAGGTGTCCCCCTTTCGGAAGAAGCAGGCAGTACACCAACTCGGCCCGCGCCTTCAACATGGAGCGCTGATTCGTTCCGTTCCGGCCACGGAACGGAGCATGGACGGGATCGATCTGCGCTCCGCTCGTCCCGCTAGCGGGCGTCGCCGATGTTTCGCGTCCGCGCTTGCGTCCCGCTGATCGAGCGTCTAGCGTCGGCCT
>VBKJ01000055.1 GCA_005879795.1 Deltaproteobacteria bacterium | reverse complement strand
ACCCGCACCGGGCGAGCGTCAAGGGGGATGGACTCGGCTCGCCGGATCGGATTCCATGCGCGCATGGCCACGATCCCCGAGCAATATCGCGATCTCTTCACGAAGAAGGCCTTTGCACACGTCGCCACCGTGGGCGCCGACGGCGCGCCGCAGGTGACGCCCGTTTGGGTCGACTTCGACGGCACGCACGTGTGCTTCAACACGGCGAAGGGCCGCGTCAAGGTGAGGAACCTGGCGCGCGACAAGCGCGTCGCGCTCTCGATCCAGGACCCCGACAATCCCTACCGCTACGTGCAGGTGCGCGGGCGGGTCGTCGAGGCGACCGAGCGGGGCGCCGACGCGCACATCGACGCGCTCGCGAAGAAGTACCTCGGGCAGGACAAGTACCCGTTCCGCCAACCCGGCGAGGTGCGCGTCATGTACAAGGTCGTGCCCGATAGCGTGCAGGGGATGTGAGCCTTGCATCCCGGCCACGAGGCGCCGTAGAAGAGCGCCCCATGGCCGAGCCCGCCGTCGCGACCACAGGCCGTCGCTGGGTCTTCGAGGGCCGCCAGGTGACGCTGCCCGTGGTCGTACGCGACGCGACGTCGGCCGCGGCGACCTATCTCGTCCCGAGCGCGGCTGCCCGCCGTCTGCTGCCCGGGCCCGAGCTCGACGTGGTCGAGCTCCTGCCGGGGCGCGCCCTCTTCAGCATCGCCGCCATCGACTACCGCGACAACGACCTCGGCGATTACAACGAGGTGTCGCTCGCGCTCTTCGTCCGCCGTCGGGGCGAGCGCGCCAGCGTCCCGTACTTCGGCGCGGCGCTCGACCTCGTCCGCAACCGGGTCGCGACCTGGATCTGGAAGCTGCCCGTCGACCAGCGCTTCACGTGCGCGGCGGGCCGCGGCATCTGGGGCTTCCCAAAGAGCGTCGCGCAGATCGAGTTCCAGGACGTGGACGGCCGCCGGCGCTGCCGGCTCGTCATGGATGGACGTCACGTGCTCACGTTCTCGGTGGCACGCGGCGGCCGGCGCGCGCTGCCGGACGCAAGCATGATGACATACACCTACGTCGACGGCGTGCTGCACCGCACGCCGTTCGTCTCCGGCGCCACGGGCGTCGGGATCCACCTGGGCGGCGCGGAGCTGGTCCTCGGCGACCATCCGCTCGCCGGCGAGCTCGGGAGCCTCGGGCTCCCCAAGGGGGCGTTCATGAGCGTCTGGATGGAGCACTCGTACGGCCGCTTCGAGGCGCCGGCGCCATGCTGAGCGCGCGCGCTGTCGCCGGGGTGCTGGTCGGTCTCGCCGTGCTCGGCGCCGCGCCCGCGCGCGCCGGCGGGGACTGGAACGACACGCAGATCAAGTGGCGGAAGTACGAAGAGGGCCTGGGGGCGGCGAAGACAGAGAAGAAGCCGATCTGTCTCATCTTCTACACCGAGTGGTGCCCGCACTGCGCCAACTACAGCCTGGTGTTCCACGACCCGAAGGTAGTCGACATGACGAAGCGCTTCGTGATGATCCGCCTCGACAAGGACAAGGAGACGGATCTCAGCAAGAAGTACGCGCCCGACGGCGAGTACATCCCGCGCACGTTCTTCCTCTCCTCCGCCGGCGTGCTCGACGCGGACATCCACGCGCCGCGCGAGCAGTACAAGTACTTCTACGACGAGAAGACGCCGGCCTCGGTGCTGGCGGGGATGGAGGAGGCGAGCAAGAAGCTGCGCTGACGGCCGAGTGTCTCCCATGGCGCGCAAGCTCACGCCGACCACTTCGAGGAACCGAAAGGTGCCGAGGACCTACCGCCTGGCACCAGGGAAGGTGGCGGCCGCTCAGCGTGTGCTCGAAGCCGCGACCGCCGCAATCACATGAGGAAGGGTTCCTAGCTAGCCGAGACGACGCGGTGCTCGCGACGATCGAGGCAACCCCGGACTATTCCGGTGGGTGGGGCTGCGGTTCAGGGGCGACCCGAGCCCGCGCGTGCGCGCCACTTTCGGTGCACGGATCGCATCTGTGGGGTCAGCACGTTCTCCCATGTCGTGTGCATGACCCGGTCGATCCACAGCTCGAAGAGGATCTCCGACGCGTCGGCCATGTGCTTGGCGTCCCGAAAGACTGCGGAGCGCGTCGCCGGATGCTCGACCAGAATGGCTTTGCCCGCGACATAGAACTCGTCGCTTCCCGGCTTCGGCTGGGGGAAGGTCTGGAGAGCGTAGCGGGCATCGCGCATCAGGTCGTGCCGCTTCGGAGAGGTGGGTGTGATGAGAACGAAGAGATGGTCGTCGGACAGGACGGGGCACACCGGATGGAGCCGCGGTGCGCCGTCCTTGCGCACCGTGGCGAGAAAGGCCAGCCCCACGCCGAACTGATGGAGCAGAGAGCGCCCCGCTGCTGCCAACTCGGGCTCCGCGGCGGCGAAGTCTCTCCACGTTACCATTGGATCACCTCCGGCTCCGGCCCGCTGCGCCGCTTAGGCAGATGGCGCCCCGGGTCCCGCGGGCGCGGGCTTGAGCAAGGGAGCAGTGAAGCGTATCAGACGATGGCCGCTGCGCGGCCGGCCTCGCGCCGATCGTGTCTCCCATGGCGCTGCACGCTCGAGTACGGATGGCGCAGACATGCGGCACGCCACGCGGATGCTCGGACCGGTGCCGATTCCGTACTGGTAGCAGTAGCCGGCGTCCACCGCAGCGTCGCCGTCTCCCAGCTCGACTGCGCGCTTCCACCACTGGAAGGCGAGGCGAAGATTGCGATCGTCGCGATGGACAGTGGCGACGTTGCTCGCCGCCGTGCTGCTTCCGGCGCGGTAGGCCCGGTGCTACCAGCGGAGCGCCTGCCGCTGGTCCCGCCGGGTGCCAAGCCCGACGTCGTAGGCGTAGCCCAGCGGCAAGGCGGCTGAAGTATTCCCGTTCACGGCGGAGCGAAGAAGGAGGCGGAACCCCGCTCGCGGATTGCGGCGCACGATCGCGCGCCCGCGTGCATCCTGAAGGCCCTCTTGAAGCAACAGGCCGAGGTCCACCATGGCTCCAACGTTGCCGGCGAGCGCTTCTCGGCGAAGGAGGGCGGTGCGTTGTCGCCAGTCGCGCCTTCCAAGTCGAGCCATCAATCTCCGGCGCTGCTCTCGCTCCACTCGATCATGCGTACTCGGCCTCCAGGTACGCGACGATGTCGTCCGACTCGTACAGCGCGCGGTCGGTGTTCGGGTCGATCAGGTAGGGGACCTGCATCTTCCCGCCCCGCTCGACCAGCGCGGCGCGCTTGGGGCTGCCCTTGGGGACGTTGCGCACGACGTGCTCGAGATCGAGCTCGGAGAGCGCCTCGCGCACCTTCCGGCAGTAGGGCGAGCCCTCCATGTTGTAGAGGACGAGGGGCATGATGCCGCTCAGCTCCCGCGTCGTCCGGCAGCGCGCGCCGCGGCCGAGACGGACGGCGCTCGCCAGCATCGAGTCGGCGTCGTCGAGGACGCGCGGCACGGGAAGGCGCCAGCCCGCGCGCGCGCCGGCGCCGTAGGTCGCGTTCAGGTAGGCGATGATGTCGTCCGATTCGTACATCTCGGTCCGGGTGTTGGGGTCGACGAGGTACGGCGCCTGCATCTTCCCGCCGCGCTTCACGAGCTCCGCGCGCCGGGGGCTCCCCCGCGCCACGGGATGCTCCAGGTAGTCGAGGTCGAGCTCGCAGAGCACCTCTCGGACTTTTCGGCAGAAGGGGCAGCCCTCGAAGTCGTAGAGCTCGAGGAGCTTCGGCGGATCCGGACGGCCCGCGGCAGTCACGCGCGGATAGACGCCGCGCCCGAGACGGACGGCGGTCGCCGCGAAGGAGGTGAGGTCATTGGTGAGGCTCATGAGGCGGGATTGTGGAACGGATGGGGCGGTGATGCCAAGGGATGAAGATGGCCTCGTGGGCGGCGCGCCGGCCTGTGGCTACAGATAGGCGATGAGCTCGGCCTTCCGACGGGCGTAAGGGCGTGCTACCCACTCACGCGTGGGTCACATCGTCGTCAGGGCGAGACTGTCCGCGCGGCGGAGCGCCATGGCCGATTTCCTGGTGGACACCGGTGCCACGCATTCAATCGTCCCGCCTGCGCTCGCCCGCAAGGTAGGGGCGCCCACCCTACCGCAGAGATTCGAGGTCTCGCTGGCCGACGGCAGACGTCGGCGGCTCAAGGCGTGCTCGATCGGCGTGACCGTGGGCGGCAGGACAGGCCCGACGATCGCTTTGCTCCTGCCGGGCTCGGATCCGCTGCTCGGCGTCGAGACGCTCGAGGCTCTCGGGCTCAAGGTCAACCCCGAAAGGCGCCGGCTCGAGCCGAGCCGCGCGCAGACGGCGCTTCTGGTCGGCGTCCGACGTCCGCGCGGCCGCTAACGATCGACGACGCGGCCCCCGCGGCCTAAGGGGGCCGGCACGCCGGCCCGGGCGCGCTGAATCTATCGGCCAGGCCGAAGCAAGCAGACGCTGACGCCCTGCGGCCAGACCCTGTCGTCACGGGCCCGCGCGTCGGAGGCTTGCATCGGACCGCTGCTGGAGACGACAAAACCGTTCTCCACTCGCTGGTACAGCAGCTCGCGACCCGTGAACGGATCCACGGGCAGTGGGGACGCCACGTCGGTGAGGGAGGCCGGGAGCTTCCCGCGCTGCCGCCGGTGGCGCTCGATGGCGATCGCCACGCGCCCGGCGCGTGTCGCCGCAAGCGCTTGGCCGGCTCTCTCCATCGGCAAAGACCAAGGCAAAGTAGCAGGCTGGCTATTCGTCGCCGGAGATGCCCGCTCCGCCACCTCGCCCCACCCGTCATTCTCATTCATGGTGCCGGCGGAACTGTGGTGTCTCAGAGCGACGCGATGGTGCGGGAGGGCTCGGAGTGATGCGATCGAAAGCATTCAGCGAGGATTGCGTGAACCGGCGCGGAGCCGCAGACGTGGCCGCGTGTCCGGCGCCCCGACCCCGTGCTATCCTCGGCCTCGTGCCGCTGGTGAAGCGCAACGCCACCTACGACGACCTCTGCGCGCTCCCTGACCACATGGTGGCCGAGATCATCGACGGGGATCTCTTCGCGAGCCCGCGGCCGGCCTCACCCCACGCGCTGGCGTCGTCGATGCTGGGCGCCGCTGTCATCGGGAGCTTCGGGGACGAGCCGAGCGGTGGTGACCTCCCGGGGGGCTGGTGGATCTTGTTCGAGCCCGAGCTGCACCTCCGCCACGACGTGCTCGTCCCCGACCTGGCGGGCTGGCGCCGCGAGCGGATGCCCACCGTACCGGACGTGGCGGGATTCGAGCTGGCGCCCGACTGGGTGTGCGAGGTGATCTCTCCCTCGACGGGCGAGATCGACCGTGGGCGCAAGATGCAGGTCTACGCCCGCGAGCGGGTCGGCCACCTCTGGATCGTCGACCCGATCCTGCGCACGCTGGAGGTCTATCGCCTCGAGGACGGGCGCTGGATCGTCGCGAGCACGCACGCCGGGACCGAGCAGATCCGCGCCGAGCCCTTCGAGGCAGTCGCGCTCGACATGCGCCGCTGGTGGCGCGAGCAGTAGCCGCGCCTCGTCATCCCCGCCGCCGCGGCCCGGGACCCAGGCGCGCGGCCGCGGGCATCAGCTCCGCAGCGAGGGCCTCGATCTCCGCGCGGACGGTCTCGGCGCCCCGGAGCCCCACGAGATAGATCACCTGATCGACGCCCGCCTCGGCGTACGCGCCGAGCGCCGCCGCGTCGCGCGCCGGCTTGAAATAGGGCGAGACGCTCACCGCGACCGACTCCGGCCTCCGCCCCCGGCGCGCGAGCAGCGCGTCGAGCGCCGCGATGCGCGCGGCCGCCTCGTCGGGCAGGAGGTTGAACCCGTACCAACCCTGACCCAGGTCCGCGACGCGGCGGAGCGCGGCGTCGCTCTCGCCGCCGAAGACGATCGGCGGGTGCGGCTTCTGGATGGGCTTCGGGAACATGCGCAGCGGCGGCACGCGCACGAGCCGCCCCTCGTACCGGGACACCGGGTCGGTCCACAGCGTGCGCATGGCGGCCAGGTACTCGCGGCAGCGCGCGGCGCGGTCGGCGAACGGCACGCCGAGCGCCTCGAACTCCTCGCGCAGCCAGCCGATGCCGACGCCGAAGTCGAGCCGCCCGCCGGAGAGGACGTCGCAGTCGGCCACCTGCTTCGCGGTGTAGAGCGGCGGGCGCTGCGGGACGAGGCAGATGCCGGTGCCGAGCCGGATGCGCGTGGTGAGCGCGGCGGCGAAGGAGATCGCGACGAACGGCTCGACGATCCCGACCTCGCCGGTGAGCGGGAAGCTGCCGTCCGGCGAGTACGGGTAGCGCGACGCGGGGGTGTCGAAGAGCGCCACGTGCTCCGCGAACCAGAGCGAATGAAAGCCGGTCCGCTCGCCGACGGTCGCGGCGGTGGCGACGGTGTCGCGGAGCCGGGTCGGATCGCCGGCCAGGGGGAGGAAGAGCCCGAGCTTCATGGCCGCGATCCTGCCCCGGACGGGGTTCCACCGGCAAGCGCCCGGGCACGTGCGGTCGCGGCGCAGGCCCTGTATGCTCGGTCCCGGCGATGCGGCGTGTGGTCGACCTGGAGGGTTGCCTCAACTTCCGGGACCTGGGCGGCTACCCCACCGGGGACGGACGCGCGGTCCGCTGGCGGCAGGTCTACCGGAGCGATGCCCTCCATCACCTCACACCGGCCGACGTCGCGCGCGTGCGCGACGAACTGCGCATCGCGGCGGTGCTCGATCTTCGCTCGACGGCGGAGCTGCGCGGCGAGGGCCGCGGCCCGCTTGCCCGCGAGCCGCTCGCCTTCCACCACCTGCCGCTCTTCGACGGCCGGGAGGCGCGGCCGGAGAGCTGGCCCGCGATCGCCACCCTCGCCGACCGCTACTTCCTGCTCGCCGAGACCGCGCAGGCGCCCATCGCGCGCCTCCTTGCCATCCTGGCCGAGGCCGGCGGGCCCGTCGTCTACCACTGCGCGGCGGGGAAGGATCGCACCGGGGTCGTGTCGGCCGTGCTGCTCGGGCTGCTCGGCGTGCGCGACGAGGTGATCGTCGCCGACTACGCGGCCACACGGGAGAACCTCGACGCGATCATCGACCGCTTGATGGCGGCCGAGGGCTACCAGACCATGCTCGCCGCGCTGCCGCCCGACACGCTGCACGCCGAGGCCGAGACGATGGTCGCCTTCCTCGCCCGCATCCGGGAGCGCTACGGGTCGATGCGCGGTTATGCCCGGGTGGCGGGGGTGGCGGATGCGGTCGTCGAGCGGCTCGCGGAGCGGCTCCTCGAGCGGTAGTCGCTGGGGCTCGCCGAGGCTCACCCGGCGCCGGCCGCGCGTGGCAGCACCCGCGTCGCGAACAGCTCGATCGACCGCATGAGCTGCGCGTGCGGGATGAGCCCGTTGTAGGTCCATGCGAAGAGCCACCTGACTGGCAGCCGCCCGCGCAGGCGCTCGAGCTGCCGCCTGACGGTGTCGACGGACCCGACCAGCGCGAGTCCGGTGTCGAACAGGCTCGGCGCCTCGCCCGTCGCCGGGTCGACGAGACCCTTCGAGAACCCGAACGGCTCGAACCACTCGCGCCCGCAGAAAAGCCCGCTGTCCGCCCAGAGCGCCATCGCCTCGTCGTCCGTCTCCGCGACGACCACGTCGCGCAGCACGCCGACGCCCTCGCCGAGCGGCTTCCCCGAGACTTCGGCGTAGAGGCGCACGAGCCGCTCCTCGAGCGCGGGGTGGAGCGGCGGGAGGATCGCCGTCACGCCCTCCGCCGCGCACCAGCGAATGCTGCGCTCCGAGGACGCGAAGGGCTGGAAGAGCGGCGGGTGGGGCTGCTGGAGCGGCTTCGGCACGACGCCGACGGCGCGCACGATGCCGTCCACCACGCCCGCGCCGTAGCGCCGCGTGGATTCCAGGTCCCACGGCGTGGCGCCCGGCGGGACGCGCCAGTAGCGGCCCTCGTAGGACAGCAGGTCCGCGGTCCACGCCTGCTTGATGATACGGAAGCACTCCTCGAAGGCGGCGCGGTTGGCCTCGTCGACGGCGTCGTGCTGGTGGGGGAGGGCGCCGTGGATGCCATGCGTCTGCTGCGCCATCACGTCGACCCAGCGGCGCTGGTAACCGCGCGCGAAGCCGGCGTTGGCGCGCCCGCCCGTCATGTGGTCGAGCATGGCGACGTTCTCGGCGACGCGGATCGGGTTCTCGGCGGGCAGCACGATGCCCAGCTGGCCGACCCGGATGCGCCTGGTCTGCATCCCGACGAAGAGGTCGAGCAGCACGGGGTTGTTCGAGAGCTCGAAGCCCTCGACGTGGAAGTGGTGCTCGGTGAAGCTGATCGAGTCGTAGCCGAGGGCGTCGGCGAGCTGTGCCTGGGCGGACAGCTCGGCCAGCATGCGCTGGTAGAGGTCGCGCCGGAGCCCCGCCAGGCCGCGCTCGATCTCGGCGCGGCTGCCGATGGAGGGGAGGTAGAAGAGGGAGACCTTCACCCCGGCAGCCCCACCAGCCGCCGCGCGATCACGAGGCGCTGGATCTGCCCCGTGCCCTCCACGATGTCCATCGCCTTCACGTCGCGGTAGAGCTTCTCGACGTAGGCGTCGGCGGTGACGCCCGCGTCGCCCAGGATCTCGACCGCGAGGCCCGTCGCCTCCTGCGCCATGCCGGCCGCGAACGCCTTCGCCATCGAGGCCTCGATCTCGTTCGGCTGCTCGACGTCGGCCAGGTACGCGGCGCGCCAGCAGAGGAGACGGCCCCCCTCGATCTTCCGCGCCATGCGCGCGAGCTTCTCGCGCACGCGCTGGTAGCGCGGGGTGGGCCGGTCGAGCGCGTAGTGCGCGCGCGCGAAGTCGCGGGCCGCGTCGTACGCCGCCCGCGCGATGCCGACCGCCATCGCCGCGATCGCGGGGCGGGTCGCGTTGAAGCTCTTCATCGCGCCCTTGAACCCGGCGCGCTCGGCGTAGTAGCGCTCGCCGCCGAGGAGGTTCGCCACCGGCACGCGGCAGTCGCGCAGCGTGAAGGAGGAGCTCTCGTAGGCGATCAGCCCCATCTTGTGCTCGTAGCGCATGTCCTCGAGCCCGGGCGTGCCGCGCTCGACGATGAAGGCCCGGTGCCCGGCGCGCCCGGCCGCCCGATCGACCGTCGCCCACACCACGATCCAGTCGGCGCGCATCGAGTTCGAGATGAAGGTCTTGGCGCCGTTCAGCACCCAGCCGTCCCCGTCGCGCCGCGCCGTCGTCTGGATGGCGGCGACGTCGCTGCCCGCGCCGGGCTCCGTCATGCCGAAGGCGGCCCAGTGCGGCTGCTCGCGGTCGCGGAACGGGGCGAGGAAGCGCTCCTTCTGCTCGGGGGTGCCCATGGTGAGGAGCGGCGGGCCGCCCAGGCCGAGCCCCGGCATCGCGACCGACATGCCGCGGTCCCAGTACGACATCTCCTCGGCGACGACGACGCCGCGGCGAGCCCCATTGCGGGGGCCGCTCGCGGAGCGCTCCTCGACCCCGAGGGGCTGCCCGAGGCCCATCCGCCACGCCAGCGCGAAGAAGGGATGGTCGGGCGGCACGGGCTCGTGCCTCCGGTCCGCCTCGATGCCGAGCGGGCGGAGGTAGTCGCGGCCGAGGCGGCGAACCTGATCTAGCCAGGTCTCGAGGTCTCGGCCGATGGAGAGGTCGATCATCGCCCGCGCGCGAAGCCCATCTCGTGCTCGGGCGCGAGCGCCGCCGCCGCGAGCTCCGCCTCGTCCCGTCCGCCGGCGAGCGACGCGAGCGTGCGGATGTCGCGCATCCACTTCTCGACCGGGTGGTCCTTCATGAAGCCGTGGCCGCCCAGGATCTGCACCGCGCTCGGGCCGACCAGGAGCGCCTGCTCGGCCGCCTCGGCGAGCGCGCTCGCCGCTTCCCACTCCCCGCTCTCGCCGCGGTCGAGCGCCGCCGCCGCACGCCACACCGCCAGGCGGGCGACGTCGACCGCGGTCGCCAGGTCGGCGATCAGGAAGGCGAGCGCCTGATGGTGCGCGATCGGCCGCCCGAAGGCGGTGCGCTCGGTCGCATAGCGCATCGCGTACTCGTGCGCGCCGCGCGCGGCACCGACGAGGAGCGCGCCGACGGCGGTGCGGATGCCCGCGCGGGCGCGCGCGAGCGCGCGCGGGTCCTCGAGCGTCGCCGCGATCGGCGCATCGTCGAGCAGGAGGCGTGACGCGCCCGCCGCCTCGAGACCGCAGGCCGCGATCGGCGTGAGCCGCCATCCCTCGCAAACCACGAAGGCGCACCCCGGGTGCAGGACGGCCGTGACCGCGATCGCGTCGGCCGGCACCCAGGGGTGCTCGCCCGCGAGGCGCCCGTCGCGGGCGTGGAAGCGGCCCTCGACGTCCTCGATCACGACCCCGCGGCCCGCGGCGGCGCCGAGCCCAGCGGCGTCGAGCAACGGCTGCGCGAGGCCGGGCGCATCGAGCGCGAGCGCCGCCCCCGGGTCGACCGCCGCCAGCTCCTCGAGGACGAGGGCGCGTACGAAGGCGCCCAGGTCCTCGCCGCCGGCGAGACCGAGGCCGGCGAACTCGCGCACCACCTCGGGGGGCACGCCGCGAGCGCGCTCGTGGGCGCGCAGCCCCGGCAGCAGGCGGTCGCGGGCGAAGCGGCGCGCCGTCTCCTGGATCAGGCGCTCCTCGTCGGAGAGCGCGAGGGTGAACACGCCGTCCTCCTTGTCACCGCTCGGGGTTCGCGTGCAAGGTGTGGTATTGCCTTCCCTGGAGCTCGAGGCGCATCAACGACAGATGGATCTCCCGCGCACGATCGGCCTGATGGGCCCACCGCCGCGCCCCGGCGGCCGGCCGGGCGTGAGCGTCATCCGGCCCGTGCTCCTGGTCGGCGAGTATCCGGTGCCCGAGGACGCCGCGTGGCTCCGCGACCAGCACGGAGTCACGGCCGTGCTCTCGCTCCAGGACGACGCCGACCTGGCGAGCAAGGGCATCGACCTCCGCGCCCTGGAGCGCGCCTACCGCGAGCACGGGCTCGGCTTCCACCGCATCCCCGTGCCCGACGGCGACGACCGGCACCTCGCGGCGCGCCTCGGCGAGATCGTGGCGCTCCTCGGCCGGCTCGTGGACGGGGGCGAGCGCGTCTACCTCCACTGCAACGCGGGTCTCAACCGCGCGCCGACCGCCGCGATCGCCTACCTCCACGTGCGCGAGGGCCTGTCGCTCGAGGCCGCGCGCGACGCGGTCAAGCAGGCGCGGCCGTGCGTGCCGTACATGCGGGCGCTCGAGGCGTACTTCGGAGAGTGAGCCGCTCTCAGAGGCCGGTGTAGACCGCGTCGACGAGGGCGCGGTTGCGCGGGTTCTGCCAGCGCGGCCCCATGTCGTTCATCACGTAGCCGAACGCCAGGTCGGCCTCGGGATCGCAGAACCCGAGCGAGCCGCCGGCGCCGAAGTGTCCGAACGCGCCGGCGTTCGGTCCGAGCGGGCGCTCCGGTTGCGTCAGCTGGAAGCCGAGCGCGAAGCGGGAGGGGCGCTCGAGCACCCGGTCGGGGCCGTACGAGTGCTCGGCGACCGCCGAGCGGAGCCCGGGGGCGGCGAGGATGCGCACGCCATCGATCGCGCCCCCGCGCGCCAGCGCGGCGTACACGCGCGCGACGCCGCGGGCGGTGCCGTGCCCGTTGGTCGACGGGATCTCCGCCGCCCGCCACGCGGCGGTG
>VBKJ01000054.1 GCA_005879795.1 Deltaproteobacteria bacterium | reverse complement strand
GATCGAGAAGACGCTGCGCGAGCACCCGCGCGTCGCCGAGGTGGCGGTGATCGGCGTGCCGGACCCGGTGCTCGGGCAGGAGATCAAGGCGGTCGTGGTGGCGAACGGGCCGGTGACGGGAGCGGAGCTGGGCGCGTTTGCGGCGGCGCGCCTGGCGAAGTTCCAGGTGCCGCGGCTCTGGGAGTTCCGCGCCTCGCTGCCCAAGACCGCGACCCAGCGGGTGGAGAAGTACAAGCTGCGTGACAAGGCGGCCGCGAAACGGCCTCCCCTGGGATAGGTCCTTTGCCGGCGAGGTGGGAGGACCCTACTGCCCGAGCAGGCCGGCTGCCAGGGCAGCCGGATCGTGGCGCGGGAACGCGCAGGACAGCACGCGCGTGCCGCGCCCCACGGCGAACGCCGCCGTGACCTCGACGTGGCTCTTGCCCGGCAGGCTGACCAGCGTGAGCCGGATGCGAGGGCCCTCGGCGTCCCCGATGGCGGTGCGGAGGAGCCCGCGCACCGTGCGGTAGGTGGCTCGACCGGGCGCCGGCAGGAAGACCGCGTCGGCCGCCCCGAGCCGCACCTCGAGGCCGCGCGCCCGAAGGCGCTCGCTCTCCGCGCCCAGCACGCGGGCGAGAACGCAGTGGAGGCAGGTCCGGGTCACGCCGCCGCTCCGAAGACGAGCGCGGCGTTCGTGCCGCCGAAGCCGAAGGAGTTCGAGAGCGCGATCTCGAGGCTCGCCCTGCGCGCATGGTGCGGAACGTAGTCGAGGTCGCACTCGGGATCGGGCTCGTCGAGGTTGATGGTCGGCGGGACGGTCTGCTTGCGGAGCGCCAGCACGGTGTAGATCGCCTCCACCGCCCCGGCGGCGCCGAGCAGGTGGCCCGTCATGGACTTGGTCGCGCTCACCGCGAGGCGTGGCGCGTGCGCCCCGAAGACGGCGTGCAGCGCGCGCGTCTCCGCGACGTCGCCCTGCTTCGTGGAGGTCCCGTGCGCGTTCACGTGCTGGACGGCGCTCGGCTCGATCCCGGCCGCGGCGAGGGCGGCGCGGATCGCCCGCTGCGCCCCGCTCCCGTCGGGTGGGGGCTGCGTGATGTGGTGGGCATCGGCGCTCGCGCCGTAGCCGAGCACCTCCGCCTGCACCGGCGCGCCCCGGCGCCGCGCGACCTCCTCCGCCTCGAGGACGAGGACGCCCGCGCCCTCGCCGAGGACGAACCCCGAACGGCGCGCGTCGAATGGCCGCGACGCCCCCTCCGGCGGCCCCTCCCAGCGGGCGAGCGCGCGCATCACGGCGAACCCCGCGACCGCCGTGGGCGTGATCGCCGCCTCCGCCCCGCCGGCCACGACGACGTCCTGGCGGCCGCTCCGGATCATCTCGAACGCTTCGCCGATCGCGTGCGCGCCCGAGGCGCAAGCCGTGGTGATCGTCATGTTGACGCCGCGCGCGCCCAGGCGAATCGCGATCTGCCCCGGGGCCAGGTTCCCGATCACGGCCGGGATGAAGTACGGCGAGACCTTCCGCGCCCCGCCCGCGGTGAGTGCGTCGTGGTTCTGCTCGATGCCCGGGAGCCCGCCGATGCCGACGCCGATCACGACCCCGACCCGATCGGCGATCTCCTCGCTCACCTCGAGCCGCGCATCGCGCACCGCCTGGGTCGCCGCCGCGATGGCGTAGAGGATGAAGAGGTCCATGCGGTCGCGCTCGCGCGGGTCCACCCAGTCCTCGGCGCGAAAGCCGCGTACCTCGCCGGCGATCCCGCACGGGAAGCTGCGGGCGGCGAAGCGGGTGATCGCGCCGATTCCCGAGCGGCCCGCTTGCACGGCCTCCCAGTTCGCCGGCACGCCGACGCCGAGCGGCGTCACCATGCCGAGACCGGTGACGACCACGCGCCGCCTCATGCCCGGCTCCAGCGGAGGATCGCCCCGCCCCAGGTGAGGCCCGCGCCCGCGGCGGTCAATCCGATCAGGTCGCCGGGCACCAGATGGCCCGCCACATCGGCTTCCGCGAGCAGGATCGGGATCGAAGCGGCGCCGGTGTTGCCGTAGCGCTCGACGTTCATGCGGAAGGCGGCGAGCGTCACGCCGAGCCGCTCCGCCACCCCGCGCAGGATGCGCGCGTTCGCCTGGTGCGCGAACACCCAGCGCAGGTCCGCCGGCCGCACGCCGGCGCGCTCGGCCGCGGCGGCGAGCGCGGCGGACATCGCCTCGACCGCGGCCCGGAACACCTCCGGGCCGTTCATGGCGATCTTGTGCCGGCGCGCGGCGATCGCGGCGTGGTCGGCCGGCTGCCGCGATCCTCCCGCCGCGATGAGGAGGTCGCCGGCCCGGCGGCCGTCGGCACCGAGGTGCGTCCCGAGGAGCCCCCCGCCGTGGCCGAGGACCACGGCGCCGGCGCCGTCACCGAAGAGGATGGCGGTCGTGCGATCCCCCCAGTCGACGTGACGCGTGAGCGCGTCGGCCCCGATGAGGAGCACGTGCCTCGCCCCTCCGGTCGCGAGCGCGTGGTCCGCCAGGGTGAGCCCGTAGATGAAGCCCGAGCAGGCTGCGTTCAGGTCGAAGGCCGCCGCGCGCCGCGCCTCGAGCGCCGCCTGGACGAGGCAGGCGGTCGACGGCATCGGGTAGTCCCCGGAGCAGGTCGCCACGATGACGAGGTCGAGGCTCGCCGGCTCCACCCGAGCACGGGCCAGGGCCATCCGCGCCGCGGCGATCGCCAGGTCCGAGGTCGCGAGGCCCGAGCCGTCGAGCGTGCGGCGGGTCCGGATGCCCGTCCGCGAGACGATCCACGCATCCGAGGTGTCGAGCGACGCCGTGAGCTCGTCGTTGGACACCTCACGCTCGGGCAGGGCGAAGCCCGTCCCGAGCACGGCCGCGCCCGGCATCGGCGCTAGGCCGCGAGCTTGGCGCGCACGAGGGCGAGCGCGTCGCCGAACGTGCGCAGCCCCTCGGCCTCGTCGTCGTCGATGCGCACCCCCAGCTTCTCCTCGAGCGCCATCATCAGCTCGACCACCGCCAGCGAGTCGGCGCCGAGGTCCGCAACGAGATCGGCCTCGGGCCGTAGCTGATCCGGGGAGATCTTCAGCGTCCGTGCGACCAGGTTGGTCAGCTCTTGCGTGAGGTCTTCCATGGCGCAATTTTCTACCAAGCGGAACCAGGGGCCGGAACGCGGCGCGGTGCCGAACGACACATGCGAAGCGCGTCTCGTGTGCCGGAGGGCACATCTCACAGGCTCAGCTGGCGCGCGAAGCGGCGCGTCAGGACGAGCCGGCGACCCGTCATCTCGAGCTTGCCGGCCCGGCGGATATCCGCCACGCAGCGGCTCACCTTGGCGCGCGAGCCGACCACCAGCTCCGCGAGGTCCGCCTGCGTGAGGGGCAGATCGATGAGCACGCCCGCCGGATGCGGCTGCCCGAAGTCGTGGGCCAGGATCTCGAGCTCGTGCACCAGCCGGTCCCTCAGCGGCATGGTGAGCAGCAGGCACTTCTCGTAGAGCAGCCGCGACAGCGCCCGCCAGCTGTACGCCATGAGCTGGAGCGCGCGGCCGGCCGGGAGGCCGGCGACGACGCCGTTCATGACCTCCTGACTCATCATCGCCACCACCGCGGGCACGTGCGCGACCGCCGAGAACTGCCGCGGGCCGGGGCGATCGAAGAGGGACGCCAGGCCGAAGAACTGGCCCGGCCGGGCGATCTGCACGAGCACCGGCACGCCGCGACGGCCCTGGCACAGGACCTTCACCGCCCCGCCGACCAGGAAGTTGACGAGGTCGTGCGCGTCGTCGGCGGCGAAGATCTGCTGGCCGGGCCGCCAGTGCGTGATCTGCGAGCGCGCGACGATCGTGTCGATGGCGGAGGCCGTGAGGCCGAGCCGGGTTGCGTGCTGGCTGAGCAGCGCGCGGAGCGTCGCCTTCGCCGGCGTGGCCGCCGTCGCGATGCGGGGAGCGATGGCCATGCGAAAGACCCCTGATACCAGCTTCGCCCACGTCCCGCGATACCGTCGCGGGGTTGCCGCTAGCCGCCGTACGGCGGCAGCCCGGTGATCCCGAGCCCGCACATGAGCCCGCCGTCGGCCACGATCGCCGCCCCCGTGATCGCCGACGACTCGTCGCTGGCGAGGAAGAGCGCCACGTTCGCGATCTCCTCGGGCCGCAGCAGGCGGCCGATCGCATGCTGGGCCGCCAGGTCCTCCCGTGACCGGCGGCTCACCTGCGCGAGCAGGCCGAGCATGGGCGTGTCGACCACGCCGGGGCAGATGCAGTTGGCGCGGATGTTCTTCCGCCCGTACTCGATGGCGACCGTGCGTGTCAGGTTGATGATGCCGGCCTTGGCCGTGCAGTACGGCGCCGCCATCATCTCCCCGAAGAAGCCCTCCACCGACGATGTGCTGATGATCGACCCTCCGCCGCGCGCGAGGAGCGCCGGGAGCGCGGCCCGCATGCCGTAGAAGACGCCGGTCAGCATGACCCGGAGGCTCAGCTCCCAGACCTCGGGCTCGATCTCCGCCACGTATCCGCCGCCGGTCAGCGCCGCGTTGTTGTGCATCACGTCGAGCCCGCCGAAGCGCGCGACCGCGAAGGCGACCGCTGCCTCGAGGTCGGCGAGCGAGCTGACGTCCGTGTGCCGATGGGCGGCGGCCGCGCCGAGCGCGCGCGCCACGCCCTCGCCCGCCTCGTCGTTCACGTCGGCGATGACGACCCGGGCACCCTCGGCGACGAAGCGGCGCGCGGTCGCCGCCCCGATGCCCGAGGCGCCGCCGGTCACGATGGCCACCTTGCCGTCGAGCCTGCCCATGCGCTTCTCCTTGTCACGAGGGGCGCACCCGTGTAAACAAACGGTCGTTTGCCTACCCTCGACTTCGGCCTCTTCTACGAGATCCCCGTCGCCGCCCCGTGGCACGAGCGGAGCGAGCGCGACGCGTATCATCGGGTGATCGCCCAGGCCGTGCTCGGCGAGCAGGTCGGCTTCTCGCACTTCTGGACGGTCGAGCACCACTTCCTGTCCGAGTTCTCGCACTGCTCCGCGCCCGAGGCGCTCTACGGCGCGGTGGCCGCGCGCACGAAGACGATCCGCATCGGGCACGGCGTCCGCCTCCTGCCCTTCCCCTACAACCACCCGATCCGCGCCGCCGAGATGGCGGCCCTGCTCGACTGCGTGTGCGACGGGCGCCTCGAGTTCGGCACCGGCCGCTCCGCGACGCGCGACGAGCTCGAGGGCTTCGGCATCGACCCGAACGAGACGCGCGGCATGTGGGAAGAAGCGCTCGACGTGATCGTCGGGGCCTGGACCACCGACGTCTTCTCCTGGGAGGGGACGCACTTCCACCTCCCGCCGCGGCGCGTGCTGCCAAAGCCGCTGCAGAAGCCGCACCCGCCGCTCTGGATGGCCTCGACCAGCCCCGCGAGCCACGAGATCGCCGGCCGGAAGGGGCTCGGCCTCCTCTCCTTCACGATCGGCGTGCCGCCCGAGGAGCTGGCGAGCCGGATCGCGCTCTACCGAAACGGCCTGAAGGAGGCGCGGCCCGCCGGGAAGTTCGTGAACGATCGCGCCGCCACCTTCACCATGGTCCACTGCGCGGAGACCGACGCGGAGGCGCGCCGCAACGCCGCCGAGTCCGTCATGTGGTACTTCCGCCGGAGCATCGAGCTGATCGGCTCCGTCGCCGCCTGGCAGGAGGGCCGGGAGCTCGGCAGCTACGACTACACGCGCATGCTGCGCGCGCTCAACTTGAGCGACGTCACCTTCCCGCTCCTCGACGACATGGACGCCGTCATCGTGGGCGACCCCCAGACCTGCATCCGGAAGGTGAAGCGCTACCGCGAGGCGGGCTGCGATCAGCTCCTCTGCTTGATGCAGCCGTACGACATCCCCGCGGATGCGGTGACGCGGTCGATCGAGCTGTTCGGGCGATATGTCATTCCGGCGTTTCGGTGAGGTGCGAACACGGGGGCATGTCTAGCCGGCCCTGAATCAGGCTATCGGACGGGTTCGACCGGTTTGTGTGATTGAGGCGCCGCGGGCTCCATCGCCGTGTTAGGCCGCAACTTGGCGGGCGACCGCCCGCTCCAGTGCGGCTGCGTTCGTCGTGGTACGCGAGCAACCACATCGGTGCCACGCGCTACACGCCAGCCGCTACCCAAGCGGCGACGTGTTCGCCCAGCATCATGCAGGTGAGCGCGGGCACCGTGCGAAGGGCGAGGGGCACGATCGAGGCGTCCACCACGCGCAAACCCTCCACATCTCGGACCCGGCAGTGCTCATCGACCACGGCCAGCGGGTCGCCGGCCGGGCCCATGCGACAGCCCCCGAGCAGACTGGTGCGGCTCTGCGTCCCCATACGCAACAGGGCGTCGAGCCGGTCATCGTCGGCAACCAGGTCGTCGTCCACCAGCGCGAACCCCATGACGGTGGCGGTGAAGGCGGCGTGGTTAGCGATCTCCCAGGCGTGTCGATACGCCGCCCGCATCCGGTCGAGGTCTCCCTCGGCGGTGTAGAAGCGGAGATCAACCGACGGGGGCTCAGTCGGGTTGGGCCCGCGGAGCACCACGCGGCCCCGCGAGGCGATGCGCATGTCGCCGACCATCACGAGGTTGGCGACCGGGGCGCCAATCATGGCGGCGAGCGCCGGGCTGGGGCCGTTGACCAAATCCACCCCGGCGAACAGGCACAGATAGAAGGCGTGGTCGGGCGTGTGGCCGGGAAAGGCGGCCAGGCGGGCCACGAGCTGCAGGGTCGGACTATCGGCGGCTCCGCCGGCGCCGGCGGCGGGCATCACCGGGATCACCGCCCCGGGTTGGTCAACGAGGCCGGTGCCCACGCCGGGGAGATCGACCAGCGGCAGCACGCCCACGCGGCGCAGGTCCTCCGCGGGGCCGATACCCGAGCGCAGCAACAGCGCCGCACTGAAGGGCGCCCCGGCGCAGAGGATCACTTCGTGGGCGGCGATCACCTCCCCACGAGCCTCGACGCCCACGGCGCGGCCCGCCCGGATCACCACCCGATCGACCGTCACCCCGCCCCGCACCGTGAGGTTGGGGCGGGCCCGGGCCGGCGAGAGATAGGCGAGGTTGGTCGACATCCGCACCCGCCCCCGGCGGTTCTGCGGGTACGGGCCGATGCCCATCGCTTTGGGGGAGTTGAGGTCCTCACAGAATGGGTGTCCGGCGGCCAGGGTGGCATCGAGAAACCCGGCCATGGGTGGGAGCAGCTCATCGCGGCTCCAGCGAGTGATGGGGATGGGGCCAGCGGCCCCATGGTAGCCGCGATCGCCAAACTGCTGATCGGCCTCGAGCCGACAATACGAGGGCAGCACCCGCTCCCAGCTCCACGCGGGCAGGCCCAAACCGGCCCAGGCGTCGAAGTCAGCCGCCGGGGCCCTCACCACGCCGGCGCCATTGGTTTGCGACGAGCCGCCGACGACCTTGCCCCGAGGCAGGAGCCCTTCGCGCTCGCCACAGATAGTCACCTGCAAGTTCCAGTCGTGGCTCCCGAAGGGAGTCTTGTAGCTGTCGCGCAACGGCTCGGGCAGAGCGGTCTCGTCCGGGTAATCGGGACCGGCCTCGAGCACCAGCACTCGACGCGCCGGGTCTTCGCTGAGTCGGGCAGCCAGAATGGCGCCGGCGGTCCCCGCGCCGACGATCAGGTGATCAACGCTGGTCACGCACGCACCATCCGGCACAAGGCTCCGGCGAGCAAGATCATGCGTTCGTCTTCCTTGCGGCCCTACGACCAGGCGCTGAGCGGCCGGCGCCCTGGCGTTCGCTCCAACGACGGCAGTTCATGCCGGTCCGCTCCAGCGCCTTAGACTGCACGCTTGCGAGAACCTCGCCCAACAAGCCGGCGAAGAGCTCGGTTCACCGAGGCCGAATCTCGGAACACTTTGGCCACGTCCGGCTCGAGCTTGACGAGGTTGGTGCCCTCCGCGAACCGACGAGCATACTCTCCCCGAACTCCGCGTGAGAAGTCGTACTCGGGCAGGGGATCTCGTCCTCGGTACTTAGCCTTGGCCTTCCTCATAGTCGTGTCTCTCCGCCGGCGTCGCGAGCCTGGCGCTGATGAGGCGGATAGTATCCGCCTGTTCGGATATGAGCGACAACTACGAGGCGATGTTGCTCGGTCATGCCGAGTAGTACCCACCGTTCTTCATCCTCGGAATACTCTGGGTCAGGTAGCAGTCACAACACGGGGTACGGGCACGGGTCGGAAAGGTAGCGCGTGAAGAAGTCACCCAAGGACGTCGCCGCAGGCCCATCCTCCTCGGCGTAGACTGACACCGCCCCATTGGGTCGCAGACGGAGATAGAATCGCCACGAGTCAATCAGGAAGTCGGCAAAGGCGATGTCGCGGTACTCGCCACAATCATCAACCCCAGCGCGCGTGTCATTCTCCGATAGCACGCGCTCGATGGGCCAGAAGCTAACTTCGTGATCGTCCGACGCGAAGTCGACCGTGCCGTCCGCCAACTCATAGAACTGACGAAGTTCGTCGGGAACGGGCCATCCGATGAACTCCGCCAGCGAGGCTAGATCCTGATCAGTAGCGGGCGGATTGAGCGGAACCCCTGTACTCCGCCACCAAGTGACTGCACTTTCGATGGAATCGCTCACGCCTTGCCGGCTAACGGAAGGGCGTTGAGCGGCGAGCGGGACGCAGCGCTTGGTCGTGATGCACTGGTCGTCCGCTCGTCCGCTCCAACGCCGTTAGACGGGCGCGCGCGCTACTCTCTGAAAGAAGTATCCGCGCGGCGAGCCGTCATACTTCCCGCGGCGCATGCAGCAGTTCTTGAAAGCGGCGGCTCGAGCCGCACGGGCATGGATCGTTACGGCCGAGCTTCTCTTCGAGCTCTTTATGGCCGTGGACAATCTGGCGGCCTCGCTTGACCTTCGCCTCGGAGGGGAAGCCCCTGCGGCGCTTGCTGGTTCGCTCAAAAGCGGTCGAGCGCGTCGAAGTCTACTGGCTTGCGCATGGTCCACCTCCACGTCTCCGAATCCGTCTCAGTCTAGCGAAGCTGAGTGGTTGATGTCGAGAGGAGATCTGGTTGCTGCCTGGCGGTGGCCGTCTAACCGATCCGCGGCTCAGCCCCCCCGCCTGATCCCGTCTTACCACTCCTTCCTTCAGCCGCGTCAAGCCTTCACCGGCCGCGGGCCGCTGCGGGTTAGACGGGCCTCCAAAGTTTCCTCGACGAGCTTTTGAACCCGTTCGCGTTGCCCCCGACCCATCCGCCAGCCGACAGTTACGAGTGTTATGCCAAAGGTTAGCATGCCGAGCGCGAATAGCACGGCGGCACCGGGCCCGAGGTCTCCGCCCCTGCTTCCCGTGACCGATCTTACCGTGATCAGCCCGCCGACGAGCAACACGAACGTAAACCAAACTACCATAAATCCCAGCACAAGGGTGTGGGGGCGAAAGCGTCCGCGAACTACCGTCCTCCCGCCGTCCCGGGCGAACGAGCCGTAAAGGTAGGGCTCGAAGGAGTTGTGGACGAAGGCCGGTCCCTTCGCAAACAAGCGAAAGGACGCCTCGCCTACCCTACTGTAAACGGTCCCGCTCTCGCCGAAACGAAACCAGCGTGAGGCCGACTCCTTCTCTGTGGCGCGCTCGAGCCGCGACTTGCACTCCGGTATCGCTAGATCGGTCTGCCAGGTGAACTCAGGCGCCAGCCGCATCGAACCCCTCTAACGGATCGGCGGTTCAGCAGCCGCCGCGCTGCAAGGTAGCACGATCTGGCTAAGGGACGACAACGCACCACCGGCCGCGGGCTGCTGAAGCCGCAAGTTAGGCGGACATCACACCTTGAAACAAGCAGAATCTGTTTGGCTACCGTCGTTCGGAACTGCTTCGTGACATCCAGTGCGCGGAGTAAACACGCCGATGACCGGTAGATGGTCGCTCCGACCCCCGTTTCGAACTTCGGCGCTCTGCAGCTCCAATGCCTGATCATACAGAATGTGATCGTAGCTAGCCTTCAGCGTGATGAAGCCGATTGGCCAGCGCCACGTATTCGCCCGCGGCTCGAACTGCGGCAAGGCATTCCGAAACCCGAGAGCTTCGAGCCAACGGACAGCGCGTCCGTGATCGCCTTCGTTAAAATCGCCAACAACGAGCGTACACAGCTTGGTGTCGAGCGCAGTAGCGTACGAGCGAATCTCGTCCTCGCGAACAGTCGGTGTGGAAAAATGTCCGACTAAATAGCTGCCGCCAATAGTTCGCGGTGGACGAAGGTGAACGTTCAGCACCTGCAGCGGACCGATCGGGGTCTCTAAGACCGCTCTTGCCGCCGGGAACCAGTCTACACGAGGTAGCTCCTCGACCGATTCGATTGACCACCTCGACAAGATCGCCGCTCCCGCGGCATACCCATCGTCACCGTAGTAGACTTGATGCGGATATGCGGCAATCAAGTGCGACTGTAGCGAGTCTTGCCAGGGCCGATTAACCTCTTGCAGGAACACGAGATCGACTTTCGACTCCTCGATCGCTCGTAGTGTTTCGGGATCGCCCGGGTCGCTGAAGTCGACATTGTAGGTCATTATCGACACACTATCAGACGGCAGCGGCCGTGCTGGGAGCCGTGTCGGCTTCGCGCAACCCGCCGCCACACCCAGCACAAGTATCATCGGTGTGGCAAAAGATCGAAGGGTCATGGAAGGCTGGCTCCGAGAACAGATTGTCAGGTCGCCTAACGTCACTGGCATTGAGCAGCCGGCGCAACACCGCTCGCCGTTCGCACGGCCCAGCGCGCCGGCGCGCTCCAATGCCTATTATAGTTGGACGGCTTGGCTCTGCCGGTGGCAACGAGACCAACCTGTCCTCGTTGAAACGCTCGCTTCTCACAGCGAACGAGCTCGCCGGAACGGAATTCCCATACTTCGCAGTCCGGATCGGGGTCGGGTGACAAGATCCGATAGACTCCAAGGGCAACGAGCTCGGCTTCGACAGGCCGCCAAGTGTCCACCGCTTCGTCAGGCATGTACACGAAGATCTGGACAGTTGCCGCCATCCCCAAGTCTTCGCTCACTCCGTCCAACAGCTCGGCGGCTCAGCGGCCGCCATGCCGGACCGTAGCACGAACCAAGCTGCGCCCGGGCGCGCCACCACCGGCCGCGGGCCGCTGGAGCCGCGAGTTAGACCGCGGATCACCATTCGGCAGGCCATCCTTGGTAGACCGCCTTGATCTCATCAACGAGCTTCCAAATTGGTCGTCGGAGTGAAAAGGAGAAATCGCCGCCGAAGTACAAGGCGAGCCGGTGCAGCATCTGGTCGGGGTCGGTACCGACCGCGTCCAGGAGGGACGCCTCGTCCGTCAGGAGGAACGGCTGAAACTCCGGGTCGGGCTCGACGATGTTTATCAGAAGCTGGACCTCGCGGGCGCGTTGCTTCGTTTCCGTTTCATCAGCGATCTCAATCCTGCGTGGTGGTCTCGTCATTAGCGCCTTGGCTACGCTCCGCTGTCTAACGTTCGGCGGTTGAGCGGCCGGCCGAGCGGGGCGCTCGACTCCGGTCGGCCGCTCGCCGGCCGGACCGCTCCCAACCGCTGGTTAGGTGGCGCCATGTTCACTACAGACCGAAGCAATCCATATACCGGCTCCAGATGTCTTCCTCGTAGCGCAGGGCATACTCCTCCGCATAGCCCTCTCCGCGCCCCGTACCGCGCTTACGCCGCGTCGTCATCCTGTCATGGTGGTGTCCGAGCTCATGCAGAAGGATGTGAAGGAGCTGGTACGCCCGAACCGTACTCTCTGAGAACTTACAGAGGTAACGGTCACCGGTTGGCTCGCACGGCACCCCCAACCGCGCAAAGATAGGCTTGTGCTCATCGTAGTACGATGAGCTAACCACGCACCATGGATCCTTCGACCAAGCGCAGATACCGACGACACCAAGGTCATACCAGCCTTCCGCATTCCCCCGCGCAGAGGAGAGCAGGATCGCATCGAGACCCTTTGACAATTCGGCCCAGTCTGGAAGCAGTTCGATAAAACCCACAACGTGTCGCTTACCGAGATAGTGACGATGGCCGGGACCCGGACGCTCCTTGTCGATGACCGGTATGACCTGAGGGGTGTTCCAGTAGGTAGCAGTAGGTACGTGGTTGTGCTTCTTCTGCACGACGCCGTCGATCACGCGCGGGTTCGTCTTTCGGTTCTGAGGATTTCGCGTGCGGACGTTCATACCTGCCACCTAACAACTCGGCGGCTGAGTGGCCGCCAGGCTGC
>VBKJ01000053.1 GCA_005879795.1 Deltaproteobacteria bacterium | reverse complement strand
ACCCTCGAAGGAGCTCGCTTCACGAAGCGCGCCGGTGAGGAGCTCGCTCAGATCGACGGATGCACCCGCCGCTCTCGCGGCGAACCAGATCGCGCCGAGATGATAGCCGCCGTCCGTGCACGGCACGTCCAAGATCGGCGATTCCTCGAGGCAAATCCACTCGCCCGCGGAGAGCAACATGACGGCGGGCGGGTACAGCTCGTACACGAGCCGCGCGGGGGAGGGTGGCGGCGCCGCGTCCGATTGGCGCCACGGGGAGACGCCGAGCGCGGAACGTCCCCTCGTCCCGAAGTATCCCTTCGGAGACGGCACTTCCGGGCCGTCCATGCGCACCTGCGGGGGATAGAGGATGCCCCGTGGTGACATCGTATGCTCCAGCTCGATGTCGAGCCGCAGACCGACCGGGTCGTCGATCCGCGGCCAGCGGATCGGGCTCTCGCGCAGCGAGACGATGCGTGCGCGGCTGGCCTCCGCACGGGCCGTCAGCCAGTTCTTGCTGAGCGTCACGACGAGCAGGAGATGCACCGAGAGCGGCAGTGCGAGGATGACCAAGCCAAGCGTGCGGAACACGGGCGCGCCCCACGTGACGAGCCACCATACTGCGGCAAGGACCCCAATGCCCGTGGCCACGCTGGCGAAGAGCGGCAGCTCCTCGAGGTCGCAGCCCTCCTTCAGGAACGGAAGCGGTAGGAGCAACGTGACGCCGGCGATAGCGAGCAGGGGAAGGAGAAGAAGCGCGAGACCGACTCGTCTCAGGTGAACGCTCCGCCTCCTACCAGAAGAGCGAGCGCCGCGCCGCGAGGCCGTCGGCCAGCATGGTGGCGATCCGCGCCTTCACCTGCTCCACCTTCTCGCCGATCACGTCGTCCTCGTCGCTCGGGTTCCCCGTGAACCGCATCGGCTCGCCGAAGTAGATGCGGTACTTGACGGGGAAGGGGAGGACCCCGAGGAGGCCGAGCCACGGGAAGGTGACGGTCACCGGGAAGGCCGGCATGCCGAGCAGGCGCGCCAGGGGCTTCGCGTTGGCGATCGCGATCGCCTGCTCCTCGGAGCCGACCACCGCGATGGGCACGATCGGCGTGTCGGTCTCGAGCGCGAGGCGCATGAAGCCCTGGCCGAACTCCTGCAGCTGGTAGCGCTCCCAGATGAGCTTGTTCATGCCCCGGATGCCCTCGGGGAAGGAGATCACCGCCTCCTCGTTCTTGAGGAGATCGATCGCGTTCTTGCGCGTGCCGACCACGGAGCCGGTGCGCACCATGAGCTCGTTCAGCCAGGGCACGGTCGGGAGCCAGTACTCCCCCATGCCGCGGACCACGCGCGGCGGCTCCGCCTCGAAGAAGCAGGCGACCACGATCATGGCCGCGTCGAGCGCGATCTGCCCGGCATGGTTGCTGATGAGCAGGACGCGCCCGCGGGGGATGCGGTCGATGCTGTGCGTCTCGACCCGGAACCAGTAGTGGTAGAGGAGGGCGGTGATGAGCATGCTGCGGCGCGCGGAGTCGGGGTGGAAGCCCCAGGGGTCGTAGCCGTAGGCGTTGAGCCGCGTCGGGATGCGCAGCATGCGCTCGTCGATCTCGTGCTGAAGGGCGTGGATCGAGCGTGGCAGCGCGTCCGTGACGGCGCGCGAGAGCGAGACGATCGGTGCGAGCACCATCAGTGGCGCACGCTCGCGAAGGTGTCCTCGAGGCTGAAGAGGGGCGTGAAGCCAGCGGCACGCTGGAAGGCCTCGCCGTCGAGCACGCACGGGTACTTGAGGAAGTCGATCGCGCCCGGCGGCGTGTGGTAGAGCCCGAGCCGGAAGAGGCGGCCGAAGACCGCGCGCGCGACCGGCTCGGGGAGCGGGACCGCGGTGCCGCCCGTCTCGCGGATCGCGACCTTCAGGGGCACGGCCCCGGGGCCGGCGACGTTGAACACGCCGTGCGTGCCGCTCTGCAGCGCGAGCGCTACCGCCTCGGCCACGTCCTCCTCGTGGATGAACTGCCACATCGGGTTGAAGCCCATGATGGTGGGGACCCAGCGCTGCGAGAGGTAGCGGCGGATGGCGCTGTTCGTGTAGTAGCCGAGCGTGTTGACGGGGCGGAGGATGGCGGTGGTCACCTCGGGGTGCTGCCAGAGGAAGGCGGTGGCGAGCGTGTCCACTTCGGCCAGGTCGCGCACCTCGGGGTAGGTCCGGCTCACGTTGAGCGGGAAATCCTCGTTCATGTAGAAGGGGTTGTCGGGCAGCGCGCCGTAGACGTACGAGCTCGACAGCACGACCACCCGCTTGACGCCGTACGCGATCGCATACTCGAGCACGCGCTTCGTCCCGAGGACGTTCACCTCGTGACGCACGCGCGGGTCGGAGCGGAAGTGGCGCACGAAGGCGTGGTGCACGAGCGCGTCGGGCCGCTCGATGCGAAACACGTCCTCGAACTTCCGCTTGCGGAGATCGACGACGTGCATGCTGACGTTGGGCGGGAAGCCCTCCCACGGGCTGCGATCGACTCCGGCGACCCTGAAGTAGTCGCCGAGGCGCCTGGCGATGAGGCGTCCGAGGCCGCCCGCGATGCCGGTGATGAGGAGCTTCTCCCCGGGCTCCGCGCCGCGCCGCGTGCGCGGGAACGCCGCACGCGCCGCCGGCGTGAAGTGGAAGAGCTGCTCTGGACCCTCGACGGGGGAGCGCGCCATGAAACGCCCGGATAATAGACCGCATGCCGACGAAGCGGCAACCCGGAGGTGGGACATGATGATGCTCGTGGCGCTGGCGGTCGCCCTGGCGGCACCGGTGACGGCCCTCGACTTGGCCGGCGCCCGGCTGGTCGACCTGACCCATCCCTTCGACGCCCGGACGATCTACTGGCCGACGGCCAAGCCCTTCACGCTCGAGCCAGTGGCGCACGGGGTGACCGAGGGCGGCTGGTGGTACGCCGCCAACAACTTCTCGGCCGCCGAGCACGGCGGCACACACCTGGACGCCCCCATCCACTTCGCCGCGGGCCGCTGGACGGCGGACGAGATCCCCCTCGACCGGCTGGTCGGCCCCGCGGTGGTGGTGGACGTGAGCGACAAGGCCACGCGCGACCCCGACGCGCTCCTCGAGCGCGCCGACCTGGAGGCTTGCGAGCGCGGGAGCGGACGGATCCCGGACGGCGCGGTCGTTCTCGTCCGCACCGGCTGGGACCGCTTCTGGGACGACCGGGCGCGCTACCTCGGCAGCGCGGCGCCCGGCGACACCGCGCACCTCCACTTCCCCGGACTTCCGCGCCCATCGCGCGCTCACCAACGCCAACGTGCCCATCTTCGAGAACCTGGCCGGCATCGCGGCGCTGCCGCCGCGGGGTGCAACGTTCATCGGGCTGCCGATGAAGATCGCAGGCGGCAGCGGCGGGCCGCTGCGGGCGGTGGCGGCGCTGCCGTAGCGGAGGTCCGATCGTCCCACGTCCCCTCAAGTTTTCGCCCGCAGCGCCGATACTCCCCGTGGAAACGGGCGGGCACGGACGACACGGCGCGTGCCGGGGGGACGCGAGGGGGTGGGGATGGACGAGCAGGCGATGCAGCAGTTCCGGGCGGACGTGGTGACGCGGAAGAACCTTCCCACCCTCCCCACCGTGCTGGCCAGGATCCTCCACCTCGCCGAGTCGGAGAGCGCCAGCGGCAGGGAGCTGATCGCGCTCATCGAGCACGATCAGGCGCTCACCGGGAAGATGCTTCGGCTGGCCAACAGCGCCTTCTTCGGCCAGAGCCGGCGGGTCTCGACCATCCCGCGCGCCGTCGCGCTGCTCGGTCTCTCGACCGTCCGCAACCTGGCACTCGGGGTGAAGGTGTGGGACACGCTCGGGACCGGCATGGCGCAGAGCCGGCCGGAGGAGCTCTGGGCGCATGCGCTGGCGGTCGGGGTGGCGGCCAAGACCCTGGCTGCGCGGCTGCGCGCCGGCGACCCGGACGAGGCCTTCACGGCCGGCGTGCTCCACGACGTCGGGCGGCTCGTCCTCGCGATGCGCTTCCGCGAGGAATACTGGCGGGTCGTCGGCGACGCGGGCGAGGCCGGGGCGATCGAGCGCAAGGAGGCCACCGGCCTGGGCGTTGACCACGCCGAGGTCGGCGGCTGGATCCTCGAGGCGTGGAGCCTCCCGCCCACGATCGTCGAGGCCGTGCGCGCGCACCATGCGGCCGACGCACGCCCCGGGGTGCCCGGGCTCCTCGCCGTCGCCGACCGCCTGGTCGCGTGGACCGATCTCGCCACCGGCGTGATGGACTCGCAGGCGACCGCACTCCTCGACCGGAGCCGCGAGCACGGCGTCACGCCCGCGGTGTGGGACGACGTGGTGCGCCAGCTGCGCGAGGGCGACGAGCTCGCGGCGCTGGGCCAGCTCGAGGCGTGAGCCGCATGGCGAGGGAGCGCTGGAACGATCACATCCGCGAGGCACTCGCCCAGGTCGAGGAGCAGCGCGACGATGCCGTCGCGTACCTCTCCACGATCAAGGTCCTGCTCGACCTGCTCGCGCGCGGGCCCGCGGTCAGGCAGTGCGGGCAGGAGATCGCCGAGGCGCTCGTACAGCAGCTCGCCCTCGAGACGTGCGCCGTCGCGCTGTGCGAGGAGCCCCGGGGCGACCTGACGCTGACCGGGTTCGCGACGCAGGCGCAGCGCCTGGGCGGCCCGTGCGGCGGACTCGGCGAGTCGGGCTGGCTCGCGCTCGCGCGCCTGCTCAAGCCGGGCATGAGCCCGACCTGCTTTCGGCGCCGGACGGATGGGGGCTTCGACGCGGTCTCGCCGGGAGAGCTCGCCGGCGAGGGCTTTTTCGTCCTCCCCTTCGCCGTGAGCGGCGAGCCGGGCGGCGCGCTCCTGCTCCATTCCCTGGCGTCGCCGGCGCAAGCCTTCACGCGCGACCGCGCGCTCTCCCTGCTCGCGGATATCGTCGGCCAGGTGCTCACCGTCGCGCGCATGCGCGCGTCGGTGGTCGCGCTGTGCGCCGACCTGGAGGGCGAGCTCGGGGTCGGGCGCCGCGCGCTCCCCGATCAGCAGCAGAGTCTCCGCGGGCACGAGGAGAACATCCGCGCCCTGACGCAAGGGCTCATCCACTCGAACCGCGTCAAGCGCGAGTTCCTCGGCACCGTCTCGCACGAGCTGCGCACGCCGCTCAACGCGATCCTCGGCTACACGGCGCTGGTGCGCGACGGCGCCGCGGGCACGCTGAGCGGCGAGCAGGCGACGCTCCTGGACCGCGTGCTCAGCAACACGCGCAGCCTGAACACCCTGATCGACGACATCCTGTTCTTCGTGCAGCTCGAGGCGGACCGTGTGCCGATCTGCCGCGATCAGGTCCACACCGCGGCCCTGGTCGAGGTGGTGATGGCGGAGCTGCCCCGGCCGCTCGAGGGGGAGCGGGTCCCGCTCCGCATGGCCATCGCGCCCGAGGCCGCGATCATGGGCGTCGACGAAGCGCTCCTGCGCCGCCTGCTCTTCCACCTCCTCTCCAATGCCTTCAAGTTCACCAGCGCGGGGGAGGTGACGGTGGTGGTGCGCGCGGGCGAGGAGCGGGGCTCCGCCGTGCTCGCGGTGCGCGACACCGGGGTGGGCATCCCGCCCGAGCGCGTGAGCGAGCTCTTCGCGCCGGGCGACAGCTCGGGCACGCGGTGCCACGACGGCCTCGGCCTCGGCATCGGGCTCACCCTCGTGCAGCGCTGCGTGCGTCTGCTCGGCGGCGAGGTCACGGTCGAGAGCCAGCCCGGGGTGGGGAGCGAGTTCCGGGTGCGCCTCCCCGACGCGCTGGCGGTCGCCCACGACGACCAGCCGGCGGCCGCCGTCGGCCGGCTGACGCACTAGCGTTGCCCCCCCGGCTCTCGCTCCCTTCGCGCCCGCTCGACGACCGCATCGCTCCCGGCGACAATGCGCCGGTGCCGGGCAAGGCCCTCATCCTGTCGGCCTCCGCGGGCGCGGGTCACGTCCGCGCCGCGCAGGCGCTGGAGCGCGCCTTCGTCCAGCTGGGCGCCCCCTACCAGGTGCACCACGTCGACGCGCTCCAGTTCACCAACAAGGTCTTCCGCACCCTCTACTCGAAGGCCTACATCGAGCTGGTGGAGCGCGCGCCCGACGTGCTCGGCTGGCTCTACGATCGGCTCGACACGCCGTGGGAGAAGGAGCGGCGCCGCCTCGCCTGGGACAAGCTCAACACGCGCCCGTTCGTGCGCATGCTCGAGAGGCAGCGGCCGGACCTCGTCCTGTGCACCCACTTCCTGCCCGCCGAGATCATCTCGTGGCTCAAGGCCAAGGCGCGGCTCGCGTGCCCGCAGGCGATCGTCGTCACCGACTTCGACGTGCACGCGATGTGGCTGTGCCATCATTTCGAGCACTATTTCGTGGCGATCGACGAGACGCGCGAGCACCTGGTGCGGCTCGGCATCCCCGCCGGCAAGGTGACCGTGAGCGGCATCCCGATCGATCCGGTGTTCGCGGAGGCGAAGGACAAGCACGCGATGCGGCAGAAGCTCGGGCTCCTCGCCGACCGGACGATCGTGCTCCTCTCGGCGGGCGGCTTCGGCGTCGGACCGATCGAGCACGCCGTCGCGAGCCTCCTCGGGCTGCGCCATCCCGCGCAGATCGTGGTCGTCTGCGGGCGCAACGAGGAGCTCCGGCAGCGGCTCGGCGCGCTCGCCGCCGAGCGCGCCGGGGAACCGAACGCGCTCGCCGTCGTCGGCTACACGACGGAGATGGACGAGTACATGTCGGCGGCCGACATCCTGGTCGGGAAGCCCGGCGGGCTCACCACGAGCGAGGCGCTCGCGAAGCAGCTCGTGCTCGTCATCGTCAACCCCATCCCGGGCCAGGAGGAGCGGAACTCGGACCACCTGCTCGAGCAGGGGGCGGCGATCCGCTGCAACAACCTGCCCGTGCTCGGCTACAAGATCGACCGCCTGCTCGATGACCCGGCGCGCACCGCGGCGATGCGCGAGAACGCCCGGCGGCTCGCCCGGCCGCACGCGGCGCGCGAGATCGTGGAGAAGGCGCTGACGCTCGTTCCCGTCGCCGGGGTTGACCGGCCGGCCGCCGGCCGGCACAGCTGACGGCCCGTGGCGCGTCCCGAGGCACAGGCCGAGCCGGTGGTGGAGGAGGGGGTCTGCTACGCCCTCTTCGCCTACGATGCCGGGCTCGCGATCGACCTCGACGAGTCGGAGCGTCGGATCACGGCGATGACGCAGCGGGCGGCCATCCGCCACAAGCATCGCGCGCCGCGCTACTTCGAGTACCGACCGGCTCCGCTGCGCGTGACGCAGGAAGGGGAGGCGCTCGCGGTCGGCGCCTTCCGCACGACGCCCTCCGTCGACGCCGTGCTCTACGACTTCGGCGCGGTGTCGGTCACCTACCAGATCCCGCTCGAGGGCCCGCTCGCGCGCCTGGTCACGCTCGCCGAGGAACTGTACGAGAGCGACGTGCTCCTCGCCGACTCGCGCCGTTGGGTCGAGCACCTGCTCGCGGCCATCGCCCCCGCGGTGACGCGCGCCGGGCTGGCGGATTTCGTCGAGACCTACGTGATCTTCGAGATCGCCGCCTCCTCTCCGCCGTGTGCGCCCGCCGCGCTGATCACGACCCATGCCCGGGAGGTGGCGCAGATCCTGCGCGCGGAGCGCGCGGTGCTCTCCGACCAGGAGGTGAGCGACGCGCTCGCGCATCGCATCTCGTTCGGCGTGGAGGACGTGACCCTCATCGACTGGGAGGCGGCCCTGATCGTCGACCGGGACGCCGAGGACGTGCGCACCGTGCTCGAGTTCGCCAACGTCGAGCTGCTCGAGATGCGCTTCCTCGACCAGCAGCTCGACGACGCGCTCGACGAGTCGTACGAGACGCTCTCGCGCCGCCGCTACGGCCTCTGGCTGCTGGGCTCGTCGCGCGCCGACCTCCGCCGGGTAGGCCAGCTGCAGGTCGACAACGCCATCCTCTTCGAGGGCGTCAACAACGCCCTCAAGCTGCTCGGCGACCAGTACCTGGCGCGCGTCTATCGCCTGGTCTCGGAGCGCTTCCACCTGGCCGAGTGGGACGCGAGCATCCTCCGCAAGCTCCAGACCCTGGAGAGCATCTACCAGAAGCTCGCCGATCAGGCCGCGAACCGCCGGACCGAGGTGCTCGAGTGGATCATCATCCTGCTCATCGCGGCGGAGATCCTGATCCCGTTCGTGCCCCGCCTGCCGGCCCTCGGATAGCGCGACATGATGCCCCCGCCGCTCGCCGGCCTGCGTGCGCTCGATCTGACCGACGCGCTCGGCTACCTCTGCGGCCGGCTGCTCGCCGACCTGGGTGCCCTGGTGATCAAGGTCGAGCCGCCGGGGGGCGACCCCGGGCGCGCGCTCGGGCCGCGTTACCGGGCGCCCGACGGACGCGAGCACGGCCTCTACTGGCACGCGATGAACGCCGGGAAGCTCGGCGCGACGCTCGCGCTGGAACACGCGGAGGCGCCGCGCGTGCTGGCCGATCTGGCCGCGCGCGTCGACTTCGTCCTCGACTCGTTCCCGCCCGACTCGGCCGAGGCGCGCCTCGTCGCCGAGACCGCCGCCGAGCGGCCGGCGCTCGTACACACCAGCGTGACGGCCTTCGGCGACCGCCCGCCCGGCCGCGCGCTCCACGCCGACGACATCGTGATCGCGGCCATGGGCGGCTCCATGTACCTGTGCGGCGACGAGGACCGGCCACCGCTCCGCCTGCCGCTCTGGCAGGCGTTCTGTCACGCGGGCGCCGAGGCCGCGGTCGGCACGCTGCTCGCCCACCTCGCCCGCGGGCGCAGCGGGCGCGGCCAGCACGTGGTGGTGAACGCGCAGGCGGCGATGGTGTGGACGCTCATGAACGCGCAGGCGTTTCCCGTCCTCCACGGCGACCACCTCCGCCGCAGCGGCCCCTTCGTCGGCTCGCGCGGCGTGCGGCGGCGGATGGTCTTCCCATGCGCGGACGGCCACGTGAGCCTGCTCTTGATGGGCGCGCAAGGCGCGCCCTCGACGCGCGCGCTCATGCGCTGGATGGACGAGCACGGCAGGCTGCCCGCCTGGCTCCGCGACTGGCCGTGGGAGCAGTGGGAGCCGGGCTGGGCGATGGAGGCCTCGCCTGCGGTGCAGGCCGAGATGGTGCGCATCGAGGAGGCGGTCGAAGCCTTCCTTCGCACCCGCACCAAGGCGGAGGTCTACCGCGAGGGCGTGCAGCGCCGCATCCTCGTGGCGCCGGTCGCGACCGTCGGGGACATCGCGGCCGATCCGCAGCTCGCCTTCCGGGAGTATTTCCGGCCCGTCGAGGACGGCGTGCTCGGGCGGCGTGTCCGCTACCCGGGGCCGTTCGCGCGGCTCTCGGCCACGCCGCTGGCCGAGCCGCGCCGGCCGCCGGAGCCCGGGGAACACAACCCGCGCGTCTGGGGCGAGCTCTGCGGCTACGACGTGGACGCGCTCCGGCGCGCGGGCATCATTTGACCCATGGCGCTGCCGACCGACCCCTCGCTTCCGCTCGCCGACCTGAAGGTCCTCGACTTCTCCTGGGCCGGCGTCGGCCCGATCACGGTGAAGTACCTGGCCGACCACGGTGCGACCGTCGTCCGCGTCGAGTCGCGTGCGCGCTACGACGTCGTCCGCCTGGGCCCGCCGTGGCATGAGGGCAAGCCCGGCATCGAGCGGAGTCAGTTCTATGCCAGCTACAACACCTCGAAGCTCGGCATCGCGCTCGACCTGTCCACGCCTGCGGCGCGCGACATCGCGCGGCGGCTCGCCGTCTGGGCCGACGTCCTGGTCGAGAGCTACACGCCGCACGTGATGCGCGCGTTCGGCCTCGCCTACGAGGACCTCCGGCGACTGAACCCGCGCCTGGTCATGCTCAGCACCTGCCTCCAGGGGCAGACCGGACCGCACGCCGAGTTCCCGGGCTTCGGGCAGCTCGCGGCGGCGCTCTCGGGCTTCTACGAGATCGCGGGCTGGGCGGACCGCCCGCCCGCACCGCCCTACGGGGCGTACACCGACTACGTCGTCCCGCGCCTCGCGGCGACCGCGCTCCTCGCGGCCGTCGATCACCAGCGGCGGACGGGCGAGGGCCAGCACGTCGACGTGTCGCAGGTCGAGGCCGCGCTCCACTTCCTCGCCCCCGCGCTCCTCGACTACGAGCTGACGGGCCGGATCGCGACGCGCGCGGGGAACCGCAGCGACCACGCGGCGCCGCACGGCGCCTACCCGTGCGCGGGCGACGAGCGGTGGATCGTGCTCGGCGTGCAGGGCGACGGGGAGTGGCGCGCGCTGTGCGCCGCGCTCGCGCGGCCCGCCTGGCTCGCGGATGCGCGCTTCGCGTCGCACGCGGCGCGCCTCGCCAACGCCGAGGCGCTGGACGCGCTGGTGGCCGAGGCGACGCGCTCCCACGATGCCGGCGAGCTCGCGGGCCGGCTGCAGGCGGCCGGGATCGCGGCCGGGGTCGTCGAGAGCGCGCTCGACCTGCACGCCGACTCGGCGCTCGCCGGCTGGCGCTTTTTCCAGTGGCTCGAGCACCCGGCGCGCCCGCCGGCGCCCTACGAGGGCCACGCGCTGAGGCTCGAGGCGACGCCGGGGAAGCTCCGCTGGGCGGCGCCGGCGCTCGGCGAGCACACCGCGCTCGTGCTGCGCGAGGTGCTGGGCATGACGGAGGAGGAGATCGCACGGCTGATCGACGAGCGGGTGGCCTGGTAGGCCGGCGCGCCGCGCGGCCGGCGGCGCATCCCTAGGAGGCTGTCCGAGTAGTCATGGCGGCTGCGGCGAACGATCCGGGGGAGCGCGGCGGCAGCCGCGCTGCCAGATGGCTGCTCGCTCCTCCCTCCTGCGGCGACCAACTCCCGGCGCGCGTCCCGCGCGCCGCACCTCGTCGGTCGTCGCTGCGCTTGCCGCTCTCGCTCCCCGGCTCGTTCGCCTCGCTCACCATGACTACTCGGACAGACTCCTATTGCGCCGGGGGCGGAGGACCAGCCCCGGCGTCCGATCCGCTCAGGCGCCGGGCATGACGCCGGCGAGCTTCGCCACCAGCGCGACGAGCTCCGCGGGATCGAATGGCTTCGGCAGGAACACCTGGTAGCCGGCCAGGAGCGCCAGCGTGCGGTCCGCCGGCGAAGCGTATGCCGTGAGCGCGATCGCGGGGATGCTCCCCCCGCGCTCCGCAGCGAGCTCGCGTATCCGGCGCATGAGCAGGTGACCGTCCATGCCGGGCATCGCGATGTCGCTCACCAGGACGTCGGGTATCTCGCGCCGGAGCGCCGCGAGGGCTTCGGGTGCGCAGGCGAACGCGCTGACCTCCGCTCCGCACTCCTTGAGCACCGCGGAAATGGCCTCCCGCGTGTCCGCGTCGTCATCGACGAGCAGAACCAGGAGGCCGTCGAGCGTCGGCTCGGGCGCGAGCATCGCATCGCCCAGATCGATCGAGGCCGGTTCTGCTCCTGAACCCATCACCATACGGCCCTCCTCTACCCGTTGTCATCCCTTCCGCCCCCCGCGCCGGGCGCGCGCGTGAGACGTGGCCGGTCTCCTCGTCCCCGCATGAGCAGGCGCCGTGCCGACGTGGCAGTCGATGGGACCCCGCCCGGCAACGCGGCGCTTCGGGGAAAGAGCCCCGTGCCGCCAGGGATTCTCGCCCATGCGCCGAACGGCTACCGACTTCTGCGCGTCATCTCACCGGCGCGGCGAGCGAGGCGGTCACCTGATTTCCCGGGCGGTCTCATCCCTCGAGGGGACGGCCGGTCCGGCGCCTGCTGTGCGCCGGCGCGCGCGGCCGAACGTGCCCGACGGACGGGAAGATGACGCTTGCGCCGCCGGCCGTTCATCCCTGCACCGCCGGGGCCGCGGCCGCCGGGCAGAACGGGCCTACGCCCCGCGCAGCTTCCGCCGCCAGCCCGATCCGAAGAAGTTGAGCGCTCGCCGGAAGAGCTTCGCCTTCCGCGGCGTCATCGGCCACCAGTTGATCTCGGACTTCGTGCCGAAGCGGTCGATGACCACGCTCTGCTGCGCGCAGAACTTGCGGATGCCGCCCGGGCCGTGGCGGTAGCCGATGCCGCTCTCCTTCCAGCCGCCCATCGGGACCTCGGTGACGGCGTAGTTGACGAGCACGTCGTTCACGCACACCGCGCCCGACTGCACGCGGCGGGCGACGCGCGCGCCGCGCGCGAGGTCCCTGGTCCACACGCTGGCGTCGAGGCCGTAGCGCGACTCGTTGGCGAGGCGGATCGCCTCCTCCTCGTCGCGCACCTTCATGATCGGGATGACCGGGCCGAAGGTCTCGTCGCGCATGACCTCCATGTCGTGGTCGACGTCGACCAGCACCGTGGGCTCGAAGTAGAGACCCGGCAGGTCGGTGCGACGCCGGCCGCCGGTCAGCACCTGCGCGCCCCGCGCGACCGCGTCCTGCACGTGGCGCTCGACCTTGTCGATCTGCGGCGGGAAGGTCATGGAGCCGACCTCGACCACGCCCGCGTCGGGCGGGCCCTGGCGGACCTGGCGTACCTTCGCCACCACCTTCTGGACGAAGGCGTCGTATACCGGCCCCTCGACGTAGACGCGCTCGACCGAGATGCAGACCTGCCCGGCGTTCACCAGGCCGCCGTACACGCACGCGCTCGAGGCGCGCTCCAGATCCGCGTCGCGGAGCACGATCATAGGATCCTTGCCGCCGAGCTCGAGGGTGACGGGCTTGAGCAGCTGCCCGCAGCGCTCGGCGACCTTGCGGCCGGTCGCCACGCTGCCCGTGAAGCAGATCATGTCGGCGAGCTCGATCAGGTGTTGCCCGGTGTCGCCGTAGCCGGTCACGACCTGGAGCACGTCCGGCGGGAGGCCCGCGGCCCGGGCCAGCTCGGCGCCGAGCACGGCGCTCCCCGGCGTCACCTCCGACGGCTTCAGGACGACCGCGTTCCCCGCCATGAGCGCCGGGATCGCCTCGCCGATGGTGAGATTGAAGGGGAAGTTCCACGGCCCGATGATCCCGACGACCCCGTAGGGCACGTAGCTCACGTAGACGCGCTTGTTCTTGAGGAGGTGGGGCCGCGCGGGCTCGTCGGCGAGGTACTTCTCGGCGCGCTTCGACCAGAAGCCGATCGCGTCGCAGAGGAAGAGGAGCTCGTTGGTGATGACGTCGTGCCGGGGCTTCCCGGTCTCGCCCGAGACGACGTCGCAGATGCGGTCCTTCCCGTCGATGAAGCGGTCGCGGACCGTGCGCAGGATGCGCGCCCGTTCGGCGAACCCGAGAGCCGCCCACGGCGCCTGGGCGTCGCGCGCCCGCGCCACGGCCGCGGCCACCGTCTCGCGGTCGGAGACCGGGTACTCGGCCAGGCGGGCGCCCGTCGCAGGGCTCCTCACCTCGATCGTCCGCCGGACGGGGGCTTCGCCGAGGAATGCGCCCTGGGCCATGGGAGTCCTCCTCGGAGCAGATTAGAGGAACGCGGCTTCCATGGTCAACGCGACCCGAACGTCTTCGGGACGATCGGCACCGGGCTCAGGTTCGTGTGACTCCGGGTGCTGATCGCCGACCCGCATCCCGCGCCCTGGGCAGCCGCCTGCCCGCGCGTTGGGCAGCGGGACGTGCTCCGGGCGAGAAGCGTCGTGTTCGCGGCGCCGTCCGGCTGGTCGGGGTCTTGCTTCCATGCTCGGCGTGAAGCGGATCGAGGCGGTCATCAAGCCCTTCAAGCTCGATGACGTGAAGGACCGGCTCGGGAAGGCGGGGGTGCGGGGGCTCACGGTCGGCGACGTGCGTGGCTTTGGCCGCCAGAAGGGGCAGACCGACCTCTACGGGGGCGCCGAGTACGTCGTCGACTTCCTGCCCAAGGTGCAGGTCTCCGTTCTGGTGCCGGACGAGTGCGTGGCGAAGGCGGTGGAGGCGATCGTGGCGGGTGCGCGCACCGGCCGCATCGGCGACGGGAAGATCTTCGTCTCGCCGGTTGAGGAGGTGGTTCGCATCCGGACGGGCGAGCGGGGTCCGGCTGCGGTGTGACGGGGGGGCCTCGCGTGAACACGCTCGGCCTCGAGCTGATCCTGAGTGGGTGTGGCGGGAGCCTGCCCAATGGGATGGCCAATGCTGCGCCCTGAAGAACCGGCCCGCCGGGCGGCCCGCGCGACCATCATCGTGCTGCCCTTGCGGCGCAAGCCGCCCCGGCCCCGGTGGTGGGGGCGCCTGCTCCGGTGGCTCCGCTACGGGCAGCGCGTCGCCACGGGTCACGCATGATCGCACGCGACGCGGCCCCCGCGACGCTCGACGCGCGGCTCGCCGAGGCGGCCGAGCGCGGCCAGACCCTCGAGGTGATCCTCGTGCTGCGCGGGAGCGTGCGCCAGGCGGCCGGCGCCGGGCGCTGGCGCATCCGGCTCGAAAACGGCCGCGTGCTCACCTTCGACGGGGAGTGCGTGGTCGCTGCCACCCCCACTCCACGGGCGCCGCGGCTCTCCCGGCGCTGATCCGGGCTGCTGCCCGTTTTTTGCGCGGCGCGGGCGGAAGAGGCAACGCTCCGAGGCGGTGGCCACTGGTTTCGTTGCTCCGGCCGCGACGCGCCGTGGCATGCGGGTTGCTCTGACCGCCCCGCGGGAGGGCACCAAGCATGCCAGAACAGCCAGCCGTAAAGCCGACGCTCGGGCTCACCGGCGTCACCGTGAACGCGATGGCGCTGATCGCGCCGGGCGCGTTTCTGTGGATCACCTACCAGCTGCAGGCCGCGGCCACCGCGCCCGACGGCAGCTCGGTGGCGAGCGACATCTGGGCCGGGATCGCCTTCGCGCTGATCCTCGCCTTCCTGACCGCGATCTCCTACGCCCAGCTCGCCCGCCTCTACCCGGAGGCCGGGTTCGGGAGCTGCTACTACTTCGCCGAGAAAGCCTTCCTCGACCGCGAAAACCAGGCCCATCACAAGTGGGCCCGGCTCGCCAAGCTCGTCACGGGCTGGGCGGCACACCTCTTCTACTGGGTGTACCCGGGCTGCATGGTCGCCTTTATGGCGACGCTGATCGGCTACGTCTACCAGCAGTTGACCGGCGCGACGCTCTCGTGGACGAGCCTGGCCATCATCGCGGCCCTCTTCGCGGCCCTGAACGGCTACATCGCGATGCGCGGCGTGAACGGCTCCACCATGACGGCGCTGGTCATCAACGTCGTCCAGCTCACGACGCTCGTCCTGTTCAGCTGCCTCGCGATCTACTACCGCCTGAACAATCCCGAGCACGCGACCGGGTGGGCGTTCGGTGGTGGCTGGGACGTGGTCATGCCGCACTCGCTCTCGGGCGTTCTCATCCAGTCGACCATCGCGATCCTCATCCTCGTCGGCTTCGAAAGCTGCACCGCGTTCGCCGCCGAGACCAAGGATCCCAAGAAGAACATCCCGCGGGCTGTGATCCTCTCGCTCGTCATCCAGGGCCTCTTCGCCTACATGTTCGAGTACTTCGCGGCCGGCTACATGGTGAGCGAGAAGCTGGCCGGCACGGACGCGAACCAGGCGGCGGTGACCGGCATGGCCGCGGCCGCGGCCTCCAGCGCGCCGATCGGCGACATGGCGATCCTGGTCGGTAACAGCGTCCTCGGCGGCATCGGCTTCGGGCTCATGATCTCGATCGCCGTGACGGTCGGGCTCGCGATCCTCGGCACGACGCTCAGCTGCCTCAACACCGCCGTGCGCGTGAGCTACGCGATGGCGCAGGACAAGGAGATGCCGGAGCTCCTCGGCGCCATGCACGGGCGCTTCGCGACCCCACACCGGGCGATCTGGGTGCTGGTCGTCGTGTCGACCCTCATCGCTTGGGTCGGCGTGTACTCCGTCGTCGGCCTGACGGGCATCACGCTGGCCTCGAACTTCGGCACCTTCGTCCTCTACGGCCTCACCTGCGTGTGGACGATCATCGCGTTCACCGGCCGCAAGGAGTTCAGCATGCTGAAACACCTCGTCGTCCCGGGGCTCGGCCTGATCGCGAACCTCGCCATGCTGGGCGCGATCCTGTACCTCTACATCATCGGCAACGCGGATGCGCAGCACGAGGCGTACATCTGCTTCGCCATCGCGGGCGCGTGGGGGCTGTTGAGCCTCCTCTACGTGGCGGTGACGAGCCGGCGCGCCGGCCGGGCCATCCTGGCAGCGCCGACGCGCGCGGCCTGAGCAGTCGGGACGAGGGCGAGAGGAACGGGCCGGCGGCCTTCGTGGTCGCCGGCCCGCGGCGTTCATGCCCGAGATCGAATTCTTCCAGCTGACCGACGTCGGCTGCCTCCGTGAGCAGAACGAGGACGCGGTCGGGCACTGGCCGCACGAGGATGGCCTCGTCTTCGCGGTGGCCGACGGGCTCGGCGGGCACGCCGCGGGCGAAGTGGCGAGCGCGCTCGCCCTCGAGGTGCTGGCGCGCGAGATGGACCGTGCGCCCGGAAACTGGGCGCTGGCGAAGCGACTCCGCCGCGCCGTCCAGGAGGCCAACCTCGAGCTCTACAACAAGGCGCTCGCGGTGCCCGAGCTGCGCGGCATGGGGACCACCCTCACCGCGAGCGCGGTGGTGGGAGGCACGCTGGTGGCGGCGCACATCGGGGACTGCCGCCTCTTCCTCTCGCGCGACGGGAAGCTGGAGCAGCTCACCAAGGACCACACCTGGGTCTGGGAGCAGATGCAGTACGGCCTCCTCTCGCCCGAGGACGCGCGCACCCATCCGCGGCGGAACATGCTGACCCGCTGCCTCGGGCGCGAGCTGATCGTCGGCATCGACGTGCTCAGCATGGATATCCGTCCCGGCGACGTGGTTGTGCAGTGCAGCGATGGCGTCCACGTCGCGGTGCGCGAGGAGGAGGTGGCGGAGCTGGTCGTGGCCCACCCGCCGGAGGCCGCCTGCCGGGCCCTGGTGCGGCGGGCGCGCGAGGAGGGCGGCGAGGACAACCTGAGCGTCCAGGTGGCGGCCATCGTGAGCTGCCCGCCGGCCGCCCCCCGGCCCTGGTGGCGCCTCGGCCGGTGACCGGCTAAGGGCGCCCCGATGGGGGAGCCCGCGCCCGGCGAGACGCTCGATCAGTACGAGCTCCTGGACGTCATCGCGCGTAGCGGGATGGCGACCATCTTCCGCGCCCGCGACCGCGAGAACGGCCACACGGTGGCGCTCAAGGTGCCCCACCTCGAGTACGCCAGCGACCTGGTCTTCCACCGCCGCTTCGAGCGCGAGGAGGCGATCGGCCAGCGCCTCGCCCACCCCGCGGTCATCAAGGTGCTCCGCCCGCGCCAGAAGAGCCGCCTTTACCTGGTCATGGAGTACGCGCAGGGAGAGCTCTTGCGCGAGCGGCTGCGCCGCGAGGGCCGCCTGCCGGTCGCGGACGCGGTCGAGATGGGGATCAAGATCGCCGACGCGCTGGTCTACCTCCACGGCCAGGGCGTCGTGCACCGCGATCTCAAGCCCGAGAACATCATGCTGACCGCCGACGGCAGCGTGAAGCTGATGGACTTCGGGATCGCCTTCGACGCCACGCTCGGCGACCTCACCTGGTCGGGGCTGTCGTCGAGCGTGGGCACGCCCGAGTACATGGCCCCGGAGCAGGTCCGGGCGCGCCACGGTGACGAGCGCACCGACCTCTACAGCCTGGGGGTCATCCTCTACGAGATGCTGACCGGAAAGCTGCCCTGGTCGGGCGACAGCGCGCCGGAGGTCATGCATGCGAAGCTGGAGGAGGACCCGGTGCCGCTGCGCGAGCTCCGGCCGGAGATCCCGCCGGCCCTGGAGGAGGTCGTCCTGCACGCGCTCGAGCGGCGGCCCGAGCGGCGCCCCGAGAGCGCTCTCGAGCTGCGCGAGGCGCTCGCGCACCTGGACAGCGTGGTGATCACGAACCGCGCCGGGCGCCGGCGCCGCGCGCGCTGGCTCCCGCGGTGGGCCCGCGTGCTCGTCCGCATAGGGGGCGCCGCGGCGGCGTACGGTCTCCTCCTCTGGGCCCTGTCCCGTCTTGGCTGAGGTTGCCCGCCGCGCGGGCAGACGCCTGCCCGTCACGCAGGCGGGACGCGCGCGGCCCGCCCCGGGGAGCCCGAGTCGACGGCGCCGCGGCTGCGGCACCGCCCTTGCTCCTCTCGCCGGCGTGCCTCTCGGCTGGCCCGGCAAGACCCAGTCCCCCCTGGTAGCCGGCGCGCGGCGGGCTCGGCGAGGTCGCCCGGCTCGCCGCCGTCAGCCGGGGGTTGCCCGCACAGATCTGTGCCGGGGGTTGCCCGAAAGCTGACGGCTCAGGCCGCCCGGCGCGCAGCCACCCGGAGGGTCGGCGGGGGCCCGGCATTGCCCAGCGGGAGCATGCCGCTGTGGCTGTTCAGGTACGCGGCGAGGCGCTGGTCGAGCGTCTCTTCCTCGAGCGGGGTCGGCTCGTAGCGGAAGTAGTAACCGCCTGGGCACGGCCGAAGCTTCAGATCCTCGCTGACGTACGCAGCCACGCGCGCGCGCAGGTTGCCCGCGGCGCGGCCGATGAACTGCACCGTCCGTACGAGGTTCGCCACTTCGAACACCGCGCCCGTCTCCGGGAGCTCGGCAATGGTGTCCGGCGTGAGACGCCGCCATGAGCGGGTGTCGGTGATCATGGACGGCGGATTTTGCAACGCCCATGCCACCTTCGACCTCGACGAGACGTGGGGGGGCCGCAGGGGCGAGCGGCACCTTCGTGACGCTGGGGCCCCAATCCGCCAATTGAACCATCCGCGGGAATGGCTCATGTTACGGGCCATGGCGGAGCGCAGCGACCCTGCCGATCTCGCCGCGTGGGCCGAGCTCGCGCGCAAGGAGGGCGGTGGCGCCGACCCCGCGCGTCTCGTCTGGCAGACCCCCGAGGGCATCGAGGTGAAGCCCCTCTGGACGCGCGCCGACGTCGCGGGCCTCGACTTCATCGACACCCTCCCCGGCATCTTCCCCTTCGTCCGCGGCCCGCGCGCCACCATGTACGCCGGGCAGCCGTGGACCATCCGCCAGTATGCCGGTTTCTCCACCGCCGAGGAGTCGAACGCCTTCTACCGCGCCAACCTGGCCGCCGGGCAGATGGGCCTCTCCGTCGCCTTCGACCTTGCCACCCACCGCGGCTACGACAGCGACCATCCGCGGGTGGTCGGCGACGTCGGGAAGGCGGGCGTGGCGATCGACTCCGTCGAGGACATGAAGATCCTCTTCGACGGCGTGCCGCTCGACCGCATGTCGGTGTCGATGACCATGAACGGCGCCGTCCTCCCCGTGCTCGCGAGCTTCATCGTGGCTGGCGAGGAGCAGGGCGTGCCGCGGCCCAAGCTCACCGGGACGATCCAGAACGACATTCTCAAGGAGTTCATGGTCCGCAACACCTACATCTACCCGCCCGCGCCCTCGATGCGGATCGTGGCCGACATCATCGCCTTCACGGCGCGCGAGATGCCGCGCTTCAACTCGATCTCGATCTCCGGCTACCACATGCAGGAGGCGGGGGCGACGTGCGACCTCGAGCTCGCCTTCACCATCGCCGACGGCCTCGAGTACGTGCGCGCCGCGCTCTCGCGCGGCCTCGATATCGACGAGTTCGCCGGGCGGCTGTCGTTCTTCTTCGCCATCGGGATGAGCTTCTTCATGGAGGTGGCGAAGCTGCGCGCCGCGCGCCTCCTCTGGGCGACGCTGGTGAAGAAGCACTTCGCCCCGCAGCGGCCGTCCTCGCTCATGCTGCGCACCCACTGCCAGACCTCGGGGGCGAGCCTCACCGAGCAGGACCCCCACAACAACATCGTCCGCACCACGATCGAGGCCCTGGCGGCCGTCTTCGGCGGCACCCAGAGCCTCCACACCAACTCCTTCGACGAAGCGATCGCACTCCCGACCGACGCCTCGGCGCGCGTGGCGCGCAACACGCAGCTGATCCTCCAGCTCGAGACCGGCATCCCCCGGGTGATCGACCCGTGGGGCGGCTCCTACTTCATGGAGTCCCTGACCCACGCGCTCGCCCAGAAGGCGCTCGGCATCATCGAGGAGGTCGAGGCGATGGGCGGCATGACGAAGGCGATCGAGGCGGGCATGCCCAAGCTCCGCATCGAGGAGACGGCCGCGCGGCGGCAGGCGCGCATCGACCGGGGCGAGGAGGTGATCGTCGGGGTGAACAAGTTCCAGCCGGCCGCGGAGCTGCCCATCGACATCCGCGAGATCGACAACACCGCCGTGCGCGAGGCCCAGGTCGCGCGGCTCGCGCGCATCCGCGCGACGCGCGACCCGGCCCGGGTGCGCGCCGGGCTCGACGCGCTCACGCGCGCCGCCGAGACGGGTGGGGGGAACCTCCTCGCGCTCGCGATCGACGCGGCCCGCGCGCGCGCCACGGTGGGCGAGATCTCGGGCGCGCTCGAGCGGGTGTGGGGCCGCTACCACGCCGAGATCCGCTCCGTCTCGGGCGTCTACGGCGGCCAGCTCGCCGACGACGCGGAGTGGAACGCGCTGCGCGCCGAGGTGGAGCGCTTCGCCGCCGAGCACGGGCGGCGGCCCCGCATGCTGGTCGCCAAGGTCGGCCAGGACGGCCACGACCGCGGCGCCAAGCTGATCGCCACTGCCTTCGCCGACCTGGGCTTCGACGTCGACGTCGGCATGCTCTTCCAGACGCCCGAGGAGGTCGCGCGCCAGGCGGTCGAGAACGACGTGCACGTGGTTGGCATCTCGACCCAGTCGGGCGGCCACAAGACGCTCGTGCCGCAGCTCATCCAGGAGCTCGCGCGGCTCGGCGCCGCCGACATCGTGGTCACCTGCGGCGGGATCATCCCGACGCAGGACCACGCCTTCCTCGCGCAGGCCGGCGTGAAGGCGATCTTCGGCCCGGGGACGAAGATTCCCAGGGCCGCGCGGCGGGTGCTCGAGCTGATCGGAGACGGCGGAGGCGCGGCGGCGAATGCCGCCATCGGCGCCTAGCCGCCCCGAGACGCTGGCCGCCGACGTGCGCGCGGGGAGCCGCCGCGCGCTCGCCAAGGCGATCACGCTGGTCGAGAGCACGCGCGCCGATCACCAGCGCGCGGCGCAGCGGCTCCTCGAGCTCCTGCTCTCCGACACGGGACGCGCCGCCCGCGTCGGCGTGAGCGGTGTGCCGGGGGTGGGGAAGAGCACCTTCATCGAGGCGTTCGGGCTCCACCTGATCGGCCGCGGGAAGAAGGTCGCCGTCCTCGCCGTCGACCCGTCGAGCGCGCTCTCGGGCGGCAGCATCCTGGGCGACAAGACGCGCATGCCGCGCCTCGCGGCCGCGCCCGAGGCCTTCATCCGCCCGAGCCCGGCGGCCGGCTCGCTGGGGGGGGTGACGCGGCGGACGCGGGAGGCGCTCCTCGTCTGCGAGGCGGCGGGCTACGACGTCGTGCTGGTCGAGACGGTCGGGGTCGGGCAGTCCGAGTTCGCGGTCGCCTCGATGGTCGATTTCTTCCTGGTCCTCATGCTCGCGGGCGCGGGCGACGAGCTCCAGGGCATAAAGAAGGGCATCCTCGAGCTGGCTGACGCGCTGGCCATCAACAAGGCCGACGGCGGGAACCTACGGCCCGCCGAGCAGGCCGCGGCGCAGTACCGGAGCGCGCTGCATCTCTTCCGGCACACGAGCGCCGGCTGGGACCCGCCGGTGGCGACGGTGAGCGCCCTCGAGGGGCGGGGGATGGGCGAGGTCTGGGCGATCGTCGAGGAGCACCGCGCCCGGCTCGGCGCGAGCGGCGAGCTCGCACGCAAGCGGCGCGAGCAGCAGCGGGCCTGGTTCTGGACCATCATCGACGACGGCCTGAAGGGCCACTTCCTCGCCCGCGACGACGTGCAGCGCCTGCTCCCCGAGATGGAGACGGCGATCGCGAGCGCGCGCCTCACGCCGACCGAGGCGGCGCGGCGGCTGCTGGACCTGCTCGACGAGGGCGGGGCGCGCGGCGGGCGGCCCGCCGTCCGGTCGCGGCGGGCGCGGAGCGCGTAGGTCGGGCGGCTTCCGAGCCCATGCAGCGGGATCCCTTGCGGGTGCGACGTGGGCCTTGGCCAACTTCGGACGCAAAGTCCGCGATCTCGCCATCGACCCGCTGAGCCCGTCCACGCTCTGCGCCACGCTCACGGGGCTCGAGAAGACGACCGATCGCGGCGCGAGCAGCTTCGCCATCAACGGTGGCCTCGAGACCCCGAGGAACTTTGCGCATGGGGCCCCTCGCCATCGACCCGACCCGGTGAACCCCGCCGTCCTCCACACCGCCACCGAGTCACTGGGAGGATTCGCGGGCGACGGGATCCTCAAGACGGTCGACGGGGGCGGAAGCTGGGGCTTCGCCACCTCGGGCCTGCCGCGCGAGAGCGAGATCATCCGCATCGCCGTCGACCGCTCGGACCCCTCCACGCTCTACGCGAGCGCGCGCGCGGTATCTTCAAGACCCGCGACGGGGGCGAAACCTGGGTAGGTCGGGAGCAGCAGCCTCATCGCCGCCCGGCGAGCACGGGCGCGGCGGCGAGGCTATCCGCTTGCGATCTGTCCCGGTGTGATCGGGATCGCCGACCGGCGCTCGGCACGGGCGAACTTGTGCCTGTAATACCTCATCCAGAGCATGATCCCAGGCACCCCGAGTGCTGTCGGCCAGAACCAACGCACCGGCGTGGGCAGCCAGCCCATCTGCACGACGGAGATGGCGGTGAGGGCTCCGAGGTAGGCGCCGAGCATCCTCGACATATGGATGAACCACCACTCCCGTTTTTCCTGCGGCGGCCGTATGAACCCGCGGATATCCGTCCACGCAAGCAGCCAGAACAGCGCGGCGAACACCACCATCACCACACCCCTGTCGGACCCGTCACCGCGAATAGCCACGCGCACGGCCACGACGCCGGCCGCGGCCGCCGCGAGCGCCCCCGCCCAATCGATGACCGTCGCCCGGTAGTTCCGTCGCTTGCGAACATGAATGCGATATCCCGACAGCGTCAGGTAGGAGACGACGATCGACATGCAGAAGAGGAATGGGTCGTTCGCGAAGTAGGAAAGCGGCACCGCCGCCGCGAGGACGACGACCATCGACCCGACGAAGATGCGGCCCCACAGACGGTGCCACCACCCGCCCTTCGTGACCACCATTGCCGCGGGCGCGACCAGCAGCGCGACCAGGCCCAGTACGACGTGCAGGCGGAGCGCCCACTGCTCGACCGGGTTGGACGCCGTCATGTTCAT
>VBKJ01000052.1 GCA_005879795.1 Deltaproteobacteria bacterium | reverse complement strand
GTCGAGCGCGCCCGGCGCTTCACCCGGGACTGCCACGAGCTCGGCATCCTGCTCCACGGCACCTTCATCCTGGGCCTTCCGGGCGAGACGCGGGACACCATCGAGGAGACGATTCGCTTCGCGCGCGAGATGCAGCCCGAGACGCTCCAGGTGTCGCTCGCCTCGCCGTACCCGGGCACCGCCTTTTACGACTTCGTGACCAGGAACGACTACCTGACCGTCGACAGCCTGGTCGACGAAACCGGTTACCAGAAGTGCACGGTCTCGTATCCGGAGCTCTCCGCTGACGAGATCTTCAAGGCGGTCGAGACCTTCTAT
>VBKJ01000051.1 GCA_005879795.1 Deltaproteobacteria bacterium | reverse complement strand
CTCGTCGCAGGCGGTTACCACCTCTTCGAGTGGGTCGCGGCGTGGTGGTTCTTCCGGCGTGCGGCGCGGGCGATCCGCCCGCTGCCGCCGGGCGCCGCGCTGCCGCCGGTGACGGTGCTGAAGCCGCTCAAGGGCCCCGGCGTCGACCTCTACGACAACCTCGCGAGCTTCTGCCGGCTGGACTACCCCGCGTGCCAGATCGTGTTCGGTGTCGAGGACGCGCGCGACCCCGCGGTCGCGGTGGTGCAGCAGATCCGGCGCGACTTCCCGGAGCGGGACATCGTCCTCTCCGTGGGGTGGATGCCCGGCGCGAACCGCAAGGTCGCGAACCTCTGCCACATGATGCGGCACGCCCGGCACGACATCCTGGTGGTGAGCGACGGCGACATCCGGGTCCGCCCGGACTACCTGCGTGCGATGGTCGGGCCTCTCGTCGACCCGGCGGCCGACCCGACGATCGGCCTCACGACCTGCCTCTATCGCGGCCTCGGCCGCTTCGGGCTCCCCACTGTCCTCGAGTCGCTCTTCATCAACACCGACTTCATGCCGATGGTCCTGGCCGCGCAGCTCCTGGACCGCTTCGAGTACGCGTACGGCGCCTCGATCGCGCTCCGCCGCACGGCACTCGCGCGCATCGGGGGCTTCGCGGCCCTCGCCGACTACCTCGCCGACGACTACCACCTCGGCCGCCGGATCGCGCTCGCCGGCTACCGGCTCGTGCTCCTACCCTACACGGTGGAGACGGTGCTGGACTCGGTGACGCTCCGCGACGTGTGGCGGCATCTTCTCCGCTGGTCGCGCACCTACCGCGTGAGCCGGCCGGTGAGCTGGTTCTGCGCCGTGGTCACCCACGCGATGCTCTGGGGCTGCCTGTCGCTCGTCGTGACCGGTGGGAGCCTCCTCGGCTGGGCGGCTTTCGCATGGGCGCTCGGCGGCCGCCTGGTGGGGCTGGTCGGCGTGCTCGGGCTCCTCGGCGAGCACGACACGCTCCGCTGGCTCTGGCTCGTCCCGGCGAAGGACCTCTTCAACTCGCTCATGTGGGCGGTCGCGTTCCTCGGCAACCAGGTGCGCTGGAGCGGGCAGGTGCTGCGCGTCCACCGCGACGGGCGGATGGTGCCGGTGGGGCCGGTACCGGCGGCCGCTCCGGCGGCGCCGGTGGTGATGCCAGAGGCCGAGGAGCCCGAGACGCTGCACGCGGCGCAGGGCTGAGAGTCGGGCCCTCGATCGGGGCGCTGACTTGCAACGCGCGTCGCCTGGGAATACCGGAGGATCGTGGCGCGCTCCGGGGCGAAGCAACGAGCAAGGCGAGCGGAAACCTCCACGGCTCGGACGTCCGGGCGTGCTCGCCAGCGTGATGACCAGATCGCCGAGCGCCTCGCCTGGACGCCCAAGCAGCGGCTCGACTACCTCCTCGACATGCTCGACTTCGAGGAGCGCGCGCGGCGGGCGCGGCGGGTTCCGTGAGCGTCCGTGCCGCGCTTCCGTCCCGAGGAGATGTTCCGTGCCCTGGAGGCGCACGCCGTACGTTACGTGCTGATCGGCGGGCTCGCGGCAACGCTCCATGGCTCGCCGCTCCGCACCGGCGACGCAGACATCTGCCCGGCCAGGGACGCCGAGAACCTCGAGCGTCTCGCCCGGGCGCTCGAGGCGATGGACGCGCGTATTCGCGCCCCCGACGCTAAGGCCGGCGTCCGCTTCGCCTGCGACGCTCGCTTCCTCGCCGGCGTGGAGCTCCTGAATCTGACCACCCGGTTCGGTGACCTGGACATCGCGTTCAGACCGGCAGGGACGGGGGGCTACGACGACCTCCTGCAGGGCGCGGAGCGCTACGACCTGGAAGGGCTCGTTGTGCCGGTGGCCTCGCTCCCCGACGTCATCCGTTCCAAGAAGGCGGCCGATCGACCCAAGGACCACGCCGCGCTCGACACCCTTCAGGAGCTGCTAAGGCGGAGAAAGCGGCCGACGTAGCCGCGCCGACTCGACCCCCCGCCCCTCGCACGCTCGCCTCCGCCAGGCCTTTCACGCGGGTCGCCACCTGGCCGCCCCTCCACGTCGTGTCGGTCGGATCGATCGCGATCGGGTGGCGTGCGCCACGGGGAATGGGGGCCAGCGTCGCGCAACAAGTCGTTTCCGCGCCGGACGGATGAAACGTCGCGCCGGGTGGAATCGCGCGATTGGGGCGGGCACCGAGCCCGCTACGCGCGCACCGCGTGGCCGGCGTCTACGTGCCGCGATCACCGGCATCGGGCGTGCTCTACGGTGTTGTGCGCACGCACCTCGCCGACTTCCTCGCCACCGTCGATGCCCGGACTGATGGGAGTGGCTTGCCACCGTTCGTCACCGCCGAGTTCCGGAAGTTCCTCCGGTGTGGGGTGCTGGCGCACGGCTTCGCCCGCGTGCGGTGCGGGGACTGCGCGTTCGAGCGGCTCGTGCCCTTCTCGTGCAAAGGGCGGGCGATTTGTCCGAGCTGCGGGGGACGGCGCATGGCCGAGCGCGCGGCGCACCTCGTCGACCACGTGCTGCCGGCCGACGTGCCGGTCCGGCAGTGGGTACTCTCGGTCCCGCACCGACTGCGCTACCGGCTGGCGTACGATCACCGGCTCTGCCGCACGGTGCTGTACGTCTTCGTGCGCGCCCTGCGCAGCGCGTATCGCCGCCAGGCGCGGCGCTACGGGCTGGCGGGTGGAGAGACCGGCATGGTGACGAGCGTGCAGCGCTTCGGCGGGGCGGTGAACGTGCACCTCCACTTTCACACACTCGTGCTCGACGGCGTCTTCGTGCGCGAGCCGGACGGCACGCTGCGCTTCCATCCGACCGCGCCGCCCACGGACGACGACGTGCGCCGCGTCGTCGCGCGGGTACGGCGGCGGCTCGAGCGCCTCGGCCTGGCGGGGGCGACGATCGGCGACGAGGACGCCGATCCGCTCGCGGAGGAGTCGGCGGCGCTGGCGAGCCTCTCCCGGGCGGCCATCCTCGGCCGGGCCGCCCTCGGCCAGCGCGCGGGGCGCGGTCCCGAGCGGGTCGGCGCCGACCCCGATGCGCCGTGGGTCGAGCGCCACGTGCCGCTCCACGCGCACGACGGCGGCTTCGACCTCCATGCGGCCGTGCACATCGAGGCGGGCGATCGCGAGCGGCTCGAGCGCCTCTGCCAGTACCTCTGCCGCCCGCCGCTCGGGCAGGGACGCCTCGAACGCCTGCGCGACGGGCGGATCGGCGTCTCCCTGCAGCGGCCGTGGGCGGACGGGACGACCCATCTGGTCTTCACGCCGATCGAGCTGCTCCAGCGGCTCGTGCCGCTCGTGCCACGGCCGCGAATCAATTTGCTGCTCTATCACGGCGTCCTGGCGCCGAACGCGCCGTGGCGCCGCGAGGTGGTCGCGCGCGCTGAGTCCGAGGCGAGCGCGGTCGAGCCGTGCCCACGCTCGCCGCCCGCTGACGAAGAGCGTGCGGAGGCGAAGCCTGACCGCGCGCGCCCGAAGTATCGCGCCTGGGCCGACCTCATGCGGCGGGCGTTCGAAGCGGATGTCCTCTCCTGTCCGCGCTGCGGGGGGCGGATGACCGTGCTGGCGACGATCGAGGACCCGGCGGTGATCCAGCGCATCCTGACGCATCTCGGGCTCTCCGTGGAGGCCGGGGGAGCATTGCCGGCCACGCGGGGCTCCCCGTAGGCGGAGCGCCTCTCCGGATCGAAGCTCGTCACCCCGCCGCGCCGCACCACCTCGCCCGTGAGCGCGCTCGGCTCTCGACCTAGCGCGATCCAGCGCGTCCACGGCGGCCCGCAGCGCTTGCAAGGCGCCGCGTCTTGACGCGTCGGCTCGGGCATTATGCGTCCCGCGCCGGGCGGGGGCCTGGGGCAATGTCCGGCTTCGGGGCGTTATGACAACTTCCGACGGTTGTCGCTCCTACAGCCCGATACTACCGGGTGACCATGTCGGACGGCCGGGAGAAGGCGGGACGGTTCTGCGCCGAGTGCAGCGGGCAGCTCTGGGGCGAGCCCGTCAACTTCCCGCAGCTTGCCGTCATCCAGCCGGGCACGCTCGACGACGCGAGCTGGCTCCGGCCGATCGGACACATCTGGACCGGGAGCGCGCAGCCCTGGGTGTCGCTCCCCGAGAGCCCGCTCAACTTCCCGGGCCAGCCCGAGGACCTGATGGTCCTCGTCAACGCCTGGCTGACCCGACCGCGCGAGTAGTCAGGGCACCCGCGCGCCCGGCGTCGAGCTCGTCGCGTTGTCGAAGAGCCTCAGTGGAGCCATGCCCGCTCCTCCGCGGCGCTGATCTCCGCCAGCAGCGCCTCGCGCCGGGGATGGCCCTCGAGGCAGCGCTCGATCACCTGCCGCCGGAACTCGACGTTCGCCCGGTGGCGCGGCCCGGACTGGAAGGCGACGATCGTGTCGCGCATCCGGTCGACGACCTCGCGGCCCGGCACCACCGCGCCGCCCTCCCCCGCGAGCCGCCGGCAGCCGAGCTCGGCCAGCGCCGTCGCGAGATAGCCGACATGCGGCGTCTCGTCCTGCTGGATGAACTCGATGAGGGTCCGCGCCTGGTCGTGCCGGCGGAAGAGCTCCGCGTCGCCCAGCACCGCGCGCGCCCAGCGGAACGCCTCGACGGCGAACACCTCGATGACGAGGACGCCCGTCATGCGGACGACGAGCGCCTCCATGTCGGCCGGGATCTCGGGCACGAGCCGCGGCCCGGCGGACGGCGCCAGGTTCGGGACCAGATCCTTCGGGATGGGCGGCCGGTCGAGGGCGACGTCGCGCGCCAGCTCCCACATGCGACGGTGGCCGGCCTCGTCGCGGGCGTGGGCCTCGAAGAGGGGACCGAGGTGCGCGAGGGCCGTGCCGTCCACCGGGTCGAGGACGCGCTCGCGGAGCGGCGGGAGCGCGACCTGGCGGAGCACCTCGCCGCCGAAGCCCTCCACGATGGCGATGATGGAGAGGATGCGGACGAGTGGGACGGTCACGCCGTGGCGGACGAGGAGCTTCGTCTGCTCGACGCTCGGGAAGTGCGGCGGGACGCGCGCGGAGATGGGATCGAGGACGGCGGCGAGCTCGCCCGCGGGGAGACGCGCCTGCCAGGCCTCGATCGCGCCCGCCCGGCGGAGCGTGCGGGGCGAGACGTAGCGGCCGCCGACGAAGCCGCCGTGGCAGGGGACGCCGTCGAGCACGAGCGGGCGCTCGTAGGGATGCTCGGCGAGGAGGTCGTCAAAGCTGTACTCGGTGCGCATCGGGACGTCCTTTCGGGCGCAGGAGGGCGGTCGCTGCGCCGGAGCGCCAGAGCTGCCGCCACCCCGACGGCCGGCTCGCCGCGGCGGCGAGGAGCGGCAGGGGATCGAAGTAGGTGACGCGCTCGACCGCCAGGCCGTCGTCGCGGAGGAGGAAGCGGTCGATCACCGGCCACTCGAAGGGCCGGCCGCCGATCGTGGCGCGGAGCCGGAACTCGATGAAGACGACGTTGCCGGCGCTGCTCCAGCGATCGATCTCGGCGCGGAGGTCGGGAAGCCAGGCGAAGATCGCGCCGAACTGCCGGCGCACCTCGTCGAGGCCGCGCATCCTCGGCGCGAGGGGCTGGACGAGCGTCACGTCGGGGGCGAGGAGCGCCGAGAGCCCGTCAAGCGACGGCGCCGCCCAGTAGCGGCGGAAGCCCTCGACGAACTCGGCGGCGGTCTCCATGGCGGTGTGTCCGCTCTTGCCCTGAGACCACAACCGTCGAGCCCAAGGAAGAGGGCCGCGGCGCCCACTTCCCGTCGGCGGCCGTGTCGGCTTCGGGGGGGGCCAGGAACTCCGCGAGTGCGCCGGGGACGATCTGCTGGAGTCCGTCGGGCGGGATCCGCAGGTCTTCCCGCAAGAGCTCGTGACTGCGTCGTCGACGCGCCCGTGCTTGATGCCCGCGCTCAGGCGTCACTCATGCCTAAGCGCCCGGTGTCGGGTCAACGCGCGGCTGTCGGGTCGAGCGAGGTCGGTGGGTCCGGCGCACTCGCCTCGATGAAGAGGGCGGCGATGAAAGCGACGGTACGGCCGACTGTAAGCACCGTTCGCCAGGGACTATCATCGAAGCGTCAGGCATGCCGATGAGACTCAGTGCCTGCGCTCGGGGATCACGGGCATGCCGGGCATGGCCTGAAGCTGCCGCGCTACCCTCTTCGGCGATCTCCTCGCCAGTCATGCATCGAGGGCGAGGAACCAGCGGAGTCCCTCGTTCCGTCCTACGGACGTAGGGGGTCCGCGAACGTCGAGTCCGGGGCGTTATGACAACTTCCGACGATTGTCGCTCCTACAGCCCGACCACCACCCTGCCGCCCGGCGGGTCCGAGTTCCTTCTCGGACCCGACATCTGCGGCTTGGGAGCTTCGTTGGCGGGCCAAACCGGCTGTGGTTATTTCACCTTCGAATGCGTCTGTAGCGTCTCAGGACATGTGATCCCCAACTACGTCTTCTATGCCTATCCGGGGGATTCCGTGTCCATTTCAGTGTTTCACGTGCAACCAGCAGTGCGCCGATTACCATCTCAGCCTCAGCAACAGTATTCCGTTGTTCCCGGACGAGCAGGTGTGTCTGCCCGGAAGCCCCTCCTGCCGACGCGTGGATCGAGATCGTCGACGAGAGCGCGCCGATCCCGCTCTCGGCATTCAGGCCCGACGCGTGCTGCCAGCTAGTGCTAGCCTCGACGTGCTTCGAATTCGTCCTGGGGTCGTCCGGTGAGCAGGATTGCGCGCAGATGGATGGGAATCCGGTCGCGAACTACTGCAGTGTGTACGGGAAGCGTTTCTCGCACTCGTCGCGCCACCCCTGAAGGTGAGCATGGATGCCAGTGCGCGGGTGCCCGTCCCAGACGTAGCGCGCGGCGAGACGCCATCCCGTGCGCCGCCGTCATGTATGCGAGCAGGGTTGACGTCCGGCCGGTCACCACCGCCACGAGCGCCGCGTCGACCGCGTAGTTGAGCGTCATCGGCCCGAGGCCAGAACGCAGGTAGGCGCGACGGCCGACGGGCAGTGAGAGGCCGAACCAGAGCCGTGGAGCGCCCGCGCGCCGCCCGCGCTCATCGCGCGAGCTCCGCGTAGCTCACCAGCTCCACACCCCCCGCCCGCACCGCCTCCCGCACCCGCGCGCTGGTGAGCGCCGCCAGCTCGCCCGCGTGGTCGTAGCCCTGCTGGTACGGCGCCATCGCGGGCGCGACGCCCTCCGACGGATGGCAGTACAGCTCGCTCACGCCGGGCGGCAGCGCGGCGAGGAGCGCGAGCAGATAGCGCTCGTCGACGTGACCGGTCTGGTGCATGCCGTAGACGCGGTCGGCGGTCGCGATGCCGGCCGCGCGGAGACGCGGCGCCGCGTACGCGGCGAGGGCGTGGAACACGACGCCCTCCGTGAGCTTGCGCGGGAAGTGGCTCCGATCGTAGCGGAGCGCGGCGCCCAGGTCCTCGCGCGAGAGCCGCATCGCCCGAATGCCGTAGCGCGGGGCCAGCTCGAGCAGGATGGGGAGCACCATGGGGTGCAGGTGCATGTTCAGGTGCCCGTCCAGATGCGCCAGGCGGAGGCCCGTGGCGGCGAACGCCGCGAGCTGCGCCTCGATCTCGCGCCGGAGCTGGGCTCGACCGGTGCCCAGGAGATACTGCCACGCGTAGCGGATGCCGGTGTCGATGGGCGCACGCCGAAAGGCGCCGTCCGCGGCGACGAGGCCGGGGATCTCCGCCGGCGGGGCGGCGGGCCGGCCCTGGGCGAGCACGAGGTGGAGCCCGACGGCGAGGCTCGGCGTCTCGCGCGCGAGCTGCACCGCGTCCTCGACGGCGTCGCCCGTCACCATGAGGCTCGTGCTGGTGAGGATGCCGTCGCGGTGCGCGCGGACGACAGCGGCGTTCACCTCGGGGGCGGCCCCGAAGTCGTCGGCGGTCACCACCAGCCGACGCGCCGTCACGCGAGATCGTCGATCGCCGGGAGCGGCCCCGGGAGCCGGAGGTCGCGCACCGTCACCGCCAGCTCGTCGAAGCGCTCGACGATGGCATCGGGGCCGTTGAGCGGGAGGAGGATGCCGTCGTTCGCCCGCCCGTCGCGCAGCCAGGCGGCGAGAATGGTCGTGCCGTCCACCTCCTCGCGCCGCAGCGGCACGTCCTGGTAGGCGGCGAAGCGCTGGCGCACGAAGGCGACCGCCGCCGCCAGGTCCGCCGTCGCCGTGATGCGCGCCTCGAGCGCGAGCCGGCCGCCGAGCACCGCGTAGAGATGCGCTGCGTCGCGCGCCGCGGTCGGCAGCAGCACGACGAAGTTCTGCCGCGTGACCACCCAGGAGAGCGTCCGCCGGCGCCGCCGCACCCCCTCGAGCAGGTCGAGGTCGCGCTGCACCCCGCCGGCCGCCTCGAAGCGAAGCGCGGCGGCGAGCCGGTCGCGCCGGGCGGCGAGCGCCTCCAGCACGCTGCCGTCGCGCCCGTCGAGGAAGGCGAGGAAGCCGTCGACCTGCCGTCCGTACGCCGCCTCGGCCACGCGCGCCGCGCACGGCGCCGTGCAGGCGCCCACCTGCCCGGAGAGGCACGGCGTCACCTCGGGCGAGGGTGCCAGGCGGCCGGCGCAGGTGCGGAGCCCGAACACCCGCCCCAGCACGGCCTGCGCGCGCTCCGCGGCCTCGAGGCTGCGGAAAGGCCCCAGGTAGGTGGCGCGGTCGGCGGCGAGCCGCCGCGTCACGGCGAGGCGCGGGTACCTTCCGCGGTCGGTGAGCTTCAGGAAGCCGACGCGCGGGAGGTGCTTCCGCTGCCGGTTATAGGAGGGCTTCAGCGCGCGGATCTGCCGCGCCTCCAGGAGCGCGGCGGCCAGCTCCGAGCCGGTCTCGGTGGTGCGGAAGTCGTGCGTGTGCCGGATCAGGTCGAGGACGCGCGCCGAGTGCCCGCGCGCGTTGGTGAAGTAGGACGCCAGGCGCTCGCGCAGCCGGACCGCCTTGCCGACGTAGAGGAGGCGGCCCTCCCGGTCGAGCAGGTGGTATACGCCCGGCGTCGCCGGCACCTCCGCCAGCCGCGCGCGCGGCACGTGGACGACGAACGGCCGGCCGTCGACGGCGCTCTGCTGGAAGTCGAGCAGCTGATCGAGGCGGGCGATGCCGCGGCCCGCCGCGCGCTCGAGAAAGACGGTGAAGATCTCCGCCGCGATGCGCGCGTCGGGGAGCGCGCGGTGGCGGCCGGCCGCGCCGATGCCGAGCGCCCCGGCCACGGCGTCGAGCGCGCGGCGGCGCAGCTCGGGCATGAGGCGGCGGGCGAGCTTGAGCGTGCAGAGGGCGCGCAGGTCGAGCGGCCGGCCGGCGACCAGGCGCTGCGCCGCGTCCAGGTGCCCCGCGTCGAAGGCGGCGTTGTGCGCGACCAGCACCCCGTCGCGGGCGAAGGCGAGGAAGCGCGGCAGAGCCTCCGCGATCGTCGGGGCGCCGGCGACCATGGCGTCGGTGATGCCGGTCAGCCGCACGACGAAGGGATGGATCGCCCGGCCGGGGTCGACGAACGTGACGAAGCTCTCGCCGAGCCGCCCGCCCTCGACCCGGACCGCGCCGATCTCGATGATGCCGGACCCTGCCGGTCCGTCGCCGGTCGTCTCCAAGTCGACCGCCACGAACGGCACGTCGGCCAGCGGGCGCGCGAGCGCGTCGTGGACGCGCGCGCGCCAGCGCCCGTCCTCCGCGTCGAAGCGGAAGCGCGGGTCGGCGCCGAGGAGCGTGGCGAGGAAACGCGCGCCGAACTCCGGATCGCGGCCCTGCGCCGCGAACACCAGGTCGAGCAGCTCCTCCGGCGTGGCGCCCGCCGGGCGGTCGGTCAGGTACTCGTAGAGCCGCTGCCTCAGAAGCTGAAGAAGCCCTTGCGCTTGGTGGGCGCGCCGGGCGCCTTCTCGCGCGTCGCGATGACGCGCAGCTCGGCGGAGAACCGTTCCAGCTCCATCCGCTGCCGCTCCTCGAACTGCTCGAGCTCGCGCCGGCGCCGCTCGTGGAACTGCTCGAAGGCGCGCGTCCAGCGTGCATGGAACTGCGCCAGCGCTCCCTCGACGCCGCGCACCATGCTGAGCGTCGGCACGAGCGTCCCCTGGCAGTGCGGGCAGGAGAAGACGACACCGGCACGGAAGTAACGGAAGGGCACGGAATACTCGCCGCTGCACCGGAAGCAGACGATCGGGATCTCCCACTCGTCGAGATCGGGGAGGGCGAGGGCGCCGGCATCATCCCCGGCGGCCGCGGGGGCAGCGGGGGGAGCGGGCGCCGCCGCGGCGGGAGCCGACGCCGCCGGCTTAGCCTCCGCCGCCGGCTTCGCGGCCGCTGGCGCCGCGCCGCCCTCGTTCTTGAAGCGCGAGGGCGCATCGTCGGGGATCGTCTTGTCGGGATGGAGCGCGCGGGCACGCTCGAGCAGCGCCGCCTCGCTCTCCGGCCGCTCGGGATCGGGCACGCAGCAGTCGACCGGGCAGACCTTGGCGCACGCCTCCTGGTCGTAGAAGCCGACGCACTCGGTGCACTTCTCGGGGACGATGTAGAAGATGTCGTTCGAGATCGGCGGATGCATCGAGCCGTTCGGCGCCTGCCACTCCACCCCGCCCTGGTAGATGGCGGTGTTCGGGCACTCCGGCTCGCAGGCGCCGCAGTTGATGCACTCGCTGGTGATGACCGTCGCCACTGACGGAGCAATACCATCTCGCCGACGCGGGGTTCAAACCGCCTCTGGCCCGGCCGGCGACGCGGTGATAGGGGATGGCGGCTCAACCCGAGAGGAGGAAACGCTCATGAGAAGACTCGCGTTGGTGGTGGCGACCGGGCTCGTCTTCGCAGTGGGTGTGGCCCGTGCCCAGGAGCATCCGCAGATGGAAGAGGCGAAGAAGGACCTCCAGGCGGCGAAGACCGCGCTGCAGGCCGCGACCCACGACTACGGGGGCCATCGCAAGCAGGCGATCGGGGACATCGACCGGGCGCTCGGGCAGATCAGGGCGGGTCTCGCGACCATCGAGAAGAAGGAGCAGAGGGTCGAGCACAAGGTGCAGAGGGCCGAGAAGAAGGGGGCGCGCGCGGACAAGAAAGTCGAGAACCTGAAGGCGAAAGAGCAGCAGATGCAGACGCACTAGCTAGCCAGGGCCCGCGCCGATGGGCGATGGCGAACGAGGGCCCCTTCCTCTTCTACTCGGCGCTCCACGGCCGGCCGGTCCGTGACCCCGACGGCAACGTCGTCGGCCGCCTCGACGACCTCGCCGTCACCCTGACCGAGACCTTCCCTGCGGCCACGGCTCTCCTCGTCCGCCGCGGGCGCGTCGAGTCCTTCCGGCTGACCGCCCGCTGGCGGGACGTCGAGTCGGTCGACCTCGCCGCCGTCCGGCTGCGCGTCCCGGACGAGCGCCTGGTGCCGGGGCGCAGGCTCCCGTCCGAGCCGTCGTTTTGGGTCGGCCAGGCGCTCCTCGACCGGCAGATCGTCGACACCTCGGGCGCGAAGGTCGTGCGCGTGAACGACCTCCACTTCCTGCACGTGCCGACCGGCGACCTCCACCTCGTGCACGTGGACGTTAGCTTCCGCGGCCTCGTCCGCCGCCTCGGGTGGAGCACCACGATGGGCAAGGAGCAGCTCATCAGCTGGCGCTACGTGCAGCCGCTCACGCTCGCCGCGACCGGCGACACCCTCCAGCTCACCGTGACGCGCAAGGAGCTCGGCCGGCTCCATCCGGCCGAGCTGGCGGACATCCTGACCGAGCTCGACGGCCGCGAGCGCGAGTCGCTGTTCCGTGCCCTCGCGCCCGAGG
>VBKJ01000050.1 GCA_005879795.1 Deltaproteobacteria bacterium | reverse complement strand
GAGCCCGTCCGCGAAGCGGAGCGCGTAGGCGTCGAAGCCCGTTCCGGTGCCGACCCGGCCCGCCCGCGTGCGGCCGCCGCCCAGGTGCACTGTCACCGACTCGTCGGGGTGGCCGGGCATGATCCAAACCGGCGCGCGCACCGTGCGCTTGCGGTAGGTGAGCTCGACGACGTCTTCGCTTTTCACGGCGAGGCGTTCGGCGGTGGCCGGGCTCACGAGCGCGACGCTATCCCAGGTGAGGTGCGTGATCGGCTTCGGCAGCTCCTGGAGCCAGGCGTTGTTCGCGTGCCGGCCGTCGTAGATGGTCGGGTCGGGGCGGAAGACGAGCTCGAGGCCGTCGCCCGGCGCCGGAGACGCTGGGATGGCCTTCGCCGGCACGACGGCCTCCGGCGCGAGCGCCGTTCGGGGCACGACGCCGTCGTGCAGCCAGCGCCGCCATGCCTGCTCGAAGTCGTCCCCGCGGTGCCCCGCCTGCCAGTGCTGGCGCACGAGGTCGTAGCCCGAGCGGTCGGGCGGCTCGCCGAAGGCCGCGAGCAGCTCGTGCGCCGACTTCCCCCCGTAGAGCGGGGCGATGAGCGGCTGCATGATGGTCGCCGTGCCGTCGAACGCGCGCACGTCGCTCCACGCCTCGAGCGGGTGCGCCTCGGGGACGTGCCAGTGGCAGAGCGCGGCGGTCTCGTCGTGGTAGAGGCCCAGGTGCACGCGCAGCGGCACCTTGGCGAGCGCCGCCGCGAAGGGCACGTCGGCGGGGGCGGTGAAGACGGGGTTGCCGCCCAGGACGAGGAGCAGCTCGACCCGGCCGGCCTCCATGTCCTGCACGAGCGCGCGTAGCGAGGCGAGCTGGTCCTCCGGGCGCGCCTCGACCGGCGGGGTGTGGACGACCGTCCTCCCCACGTTGCCGAGCGTCTGGTTCATCAGGTGCGCGAGCACGTGCACGGCAGGCGGCTGGTGCTCGCCGGGGATGACGGCGCTCCGGCCGCGGTGCCGCGCGAGGTCCTTCGCCAGGGCGTCGGTGAGGGACGGGGACGGCCCTTCGTGCCGGGGCACGGCAATCCCGAGGCGAGCGGCGACGGCGCGCGCCGCGCGCTCCACGTCGCGCGCGGCGAGCGCCACCCGATGGTCGGCCTTCGCGCCCGTGGTGGTGAGCGTGCTCTCGACCACGTAGAGCCGGTTCATCCCGCGCGCGCCGGGCCGGCGGCGGGCGGCGAAGTCGCGCACGTAGCGCAGGTGAGCGGGGCCGCAGCCGAGGAAGTCGGCGTCGAGGGCCAGCATCACGTCGGCTTCCGCGAGGCGGTAGTGGGTGTCGACGTAGTCGCCGAAGGCGAGCCGCGCCGCGGCGCGCGCCGGGTCGCGGTTCACCGGCTCCCACTGGTGCCAGCGCGCTTCGGGGAGATCGCGCAGGATCGCGGCCAGCTGGCTCGCGAGGGTGGGCGAGGTGACGGTCTCGGTCAGGATGCGGAGCCCGGCACCCCGCCGCGCACGCTGCGCCCCGAGGGCCGAGCGGAGCGTCGCCAGGAAGCCACCCCACGGGCGGATGTCGCCCAGGTAGGTGAGGGTCTGCGAGCGGTCGGGGTCGTAGAGCGTCAGCACCGAAGCCTGCGCTGCGGCGTCGGTGGCCCCCAGGCTGGCCGGGTGCTCGGGGTTGCCCTCGACCTTGGTCGGGCGCCCCATGTGGCTCTCGACCAGCACGCCGGTGCCGAAGCCGCCCTGGGCGACGGCGGTGGCGAAGAAGAGCGGCTTGCCCGGCACGAGGTCCTCGGGCGCCTTCACGTAGGGGACGATCTTCTCGGTCGGCTGGCTGGTGCACGCCGTGAGCCCGCCGAGCGCGAGCGAGGCCGCCATCAGCTTCAGGAACTCGCGGCGGCGGAGCGGGTCGAGCCAGGCGGCGGCCTGTGACGGATACTGGCGCGCGAGGAGCGCCTCGAGCGCGGCCGGGCCGGCCAGCTCCTCGAGGCTCCGCCACCACACGCGGCCGGGCTCGCTCATCGATGACACGTGTCGCAGCTCGTCAGGTGCGTCGGGTCCATGATCCCGTACTCCTTGACCAGCGCACGGCCCTTCGCCTCCTGATCCGCCGGCGGCTGCCAGGCCATGTCGAAGACGCGCCCGCGCGGGCGCACGTGACGCTCGGGATGGCGGTGGCAGTCGAGGCACCAGTCCATGTGCAGCGTCGCCACGCGCCAGGTGAGCGGCATGTCGTCCACGCGCCCGTGACAGCTGGCGCAGCCCACGCCCTTGGCGACGTGGATGCTGTGATCGAAGTAGACGAAGTCGGGGAGGTCGTGGACGCGAATCCACTCGAGCGGCCGGCCGCTGCGATAGCTCTCGCGCACCGCCTCGAGCATCGGGCTGTCCTTCCAGATCTCGCGGTGGCAGTTCATGCACGTCTCGGTGGGCGGGATGCCCGCGAACGAGGACTCCTCCACCGAGGTGTGGCAGTAGCGGCAGTCGATGCCGAGCCCGGCCACGTGGTGCTTGTGGCTGAAGGGGATCGGCTGCACGCGCGGCACGCCCACCTCGGTCAGGTAGGGCGAGCGCTGGAGCGAGCCGCCGACCAGCGCGAAGGCGCTGAGAGCGAGCACGGCGGCGACGATCGACACCCGCGAGATCGTGTTCGTGCTCGGGTGGAAGATCTGCGGCATCGGCCCGACGGTCCCGGCAGCGGCCCCCGTCTAGCAGGTTCGGAAAAATCGGGGTAGCGGGCACGCCCTGAAATCGCCTACTGCAGAACATCACCCGGGCTGAGGGGCGCCGCTTGACCCTCCCGCGCGCCCGCCGCTAGCTTCACCGCGCATGGCCGCTCGCCGCTTCCCCGAAGGCTTCGTGTGGGGCACCGCCACGTCCGCCCACCAGGTCGAGGGCGGTAACTGGAACAACGACTGGTGGATGTGGGAGCATGATCCGGCCTCGCCCTGCCAGGAGCCGAGCGGCGACGCCTGCGACCACTGGCACCGCTGGCCCGAGGACGTCCGGCTCCTCGCCGAGCTCGGCTTCAACGCCTACCGCTTCTCGCTCGAGTGGAGCCGCATCGAGCCCGAGGACGGGGAGTTCTCACGCGCCGCGCTCGAGCACTACCGCCGCGTGTGCGCGACCTGCCGCGAGCACGGCGTGGAGCCGATCGTCACCTTCCACCACTTCACGACGCCCCGCTGGCTCGCGGCCCGGGGCGGCTGGGCCAACCCCGAGACGGCCGACCGCTTCGCCCGTTTCTCGGCGCGCGCCGCCGCCCACCTGGGTGACGTGATGGGCCGCGCCTGCACGCTGAACGAGCCCAACATCGTGGCCACGTTCGGCTACCTCTACGGCCTCTTCCCGCCCGGCAAGCGCGACCCCGACCTCCGCCGCCGCGTGAACGAGGTCTTCATCGACGCGCACCGGAAGGCCGTCGCGGCGATCCGCTCCGGCCCGGGCCGGGCGCCCGTCGGGCTCGTGCTCGCCATGTCCGACTGCCAGGCGGCGGCCGGCGGCGAGGCGGAGCGCGACCGCTACCGGCGCGACATGGAGGATGTCTTTCTCGAGGCCGCGCGCGGCGATGACTTCTTCGGCGTGCAGTGCTACTCGCGCGTGCGCTTCGGCCCGGGGGGCATGCTCGGGCCCGAGGAGGGCGTACGCCTCACGCAGATGGGCTACGAGTTCTGGCCCGAGGCGCTGGAGGCGACCATCCGCCGCGCCTGGGAGGTGACGCCCGGCGTCCCCGTCCTGGTCACCGAGAACGGCATCGGGACGGAGGACGATGCCGAGCGCATCGAGTTCGTCGGGCGCGCGCTCGGGGGTGTGCTCGCCTGCCTCGCCGACGGGATCGACGTGCGCGGCTATGTCTACTGGAGCCTGCTCGACAACTTCGAATGGGCCCTAGGCTACCGCCCGACCTTCGGCCTGGTGGCGGTCGACCGCATCACCCAGGCGCGCCGCCCCAAGCCGAGCGCCCGCTGGCTCGGCGCCGTCGCGCGGGCGAACGCGCTCGTGGCTTGATCTCGCCGCCCGTGCGCTCAGCTGCCGCGGCCGGGTGGCGACGTTCGTGTCCGCCCGGTGGCCGCCCTTCTCTTCGACGCCAGACGGTACTGCACACCGATTGAAACGCGCTCTGGCTCGTCAGCTGCAGCGTCTTGTTGGGCAGCGCTCGAGATGCCACGCTCCCAGCTTCCGGACACCCTTCTCCTCCCCATGATCAGTCACGGTCGGGTGCACCGAGCGGGAAGAGTGGGCGGAATGGCCGTGCCTCATTCACCGCCCGAGCGAAGGAGGGCCACGCGAGCAGCCGCCGGCGATAGGCATGGAGGTTCGAGAACGCCTCGCCGATCGGGTGGGCCCAGTCGGCGTAGAACAACGCGGGCGCGGCAGCACAGTCGGCAAGACTGAAGGCGTCGCCGGCCGCCCATTTGCGCCCCGTGATTGTGTCGTCGATCCAGCGGTAGGCCGTATCGAGCATCGCCCGTGCTTCGGCGACACCTTGGCGGTCGCGACTCTCTGCTGCACGGATGCTGTCGACAACGATCTTCTGCATCGGTGTGGCGACGTAGTTGTCGAAAACGCGGTCCATCATCCGCACCTCGAGCGCGGCGCGCGGGTCGTCTGGGATCAGCCGCACCGGCCCCGGATGACGGAGCCCCAAGTGTTCGATGATGATGCTCGACTCCACCACCGTACAGCCGTCGTCCACGAGCACGGGCATGCGCTTGAACGGCCACAGTGCTTCATGCTCGGCCGCCATCTGCTTGTCGTCTGGCGCGAGCATGCAGAACTCGAACGGGGTTCCGTTCTCGTACAGCGCGATCAGCACCTTCTGGCAGTACGAAGCGAAGGGGTGAGCATAAAGCTTCATGGGCATATTCGACTCCTCAACTACTCCCGAACGGTAACAGTCCGCGCGCGCCCCAGAATGAATGGATCGGGCCGCCGTCTCCTTCGTCTGGAAACGAACGAAATCGACGCAAGCTGCCCAACGGCGTGGCGATGAGCGGCCGGCGGCCACGGACGCCCGGACATGAGAGTACGTTTCTCGCCGGTCCGCTCCAGTGCCCTGTTAGGCTGGTCAGACATGGAGAGTCAACCGCAGGACGGCACCAACCGCCATGAGCACGTATCCAAGCTTGTAGATCGCTGAGCTGCGCGCAGACATCATCCTCGGGCCCCAGGACACCCGGATTCCGCGCCGGAACACGGACACCTTCGAAGTGACAAGGCATGTGACGCCGGCGACGAGCATCGTCAGGGAGAGCAAGCCGTTGAGCAGAAGAGTAATGAGCGGCAGGCTGATCACAACGAGCGTGAGCAACGGGTCGAAGTCGATGCCCCAGAGTTCGCGCCTCCCTCGGTCATCGGTTCGGGCGATCCACCACGACATCGGGCGAGCAGCCTAACAGATTGGCCGCTCAGCGGCCGGCGCAGCCGGGCCGCTGAAGCGGCAGGTTAGGCACCCTCTTGAGCACTTGGCCGACAAAGTCAACGAGTGCCAATCCTAGCGAGCGATGTTGGTTCTCGTCGAGATGCACACCGTCCACCGAGCTGGAAGCGGTGACCCGCCCCGCATCGAAGAAATCGCAACCACGCTCGCGCGCGACTTCTTCGTAAGCATCAGCGAGCCCAACGCTCTTCGCCTCTGCCCCCTGGAACTTCGGGGCAATCGTGCCCTTCGGCTTCTGGATGGCAGGCGGCGCCACCACGACGATCTCCGGGGTCGGCATCCCTGGCTCGATGGGCGCTCTGCGGACCGCATCCACGAGTGCCGCGATGCCCTGCGCAGAATGCCACGCGTTGTACGCATGCATGGACTGAAAGTCGTTCGTGCCCAGCATGAGTATCACGAGCGTCAACGGCGAGTTGATCTCGATCCTCTGCTCAAGACCTACCAAGCCGTTGCGACCGGGCTTGTACGGATCCTCGAAGGCCGTTCGTCGGCCGTTCAGACAGTCTTCGACCACGCGCACGGCCAGCCCACGCTGGAGCAGCTCCTCTTCCATGATGCCAGGCCAACGATCTGCGAACGGAAGCCGCTGGCGCGTGTTTGGAATTATCCCCCACGTGAGCGAATCGGCGTAAACGAGGATCTGTTGCATGGGCTCTCCAGTTGAAGCCTAACGTCGTTGTGCATCAGCCGCCGGCGGAGCCGGTCGGGTGCATGCACGGTTTAGCCGGTGGCATGTACGCGTCCGGGGGCTCGCTTGCGCGATGCCCGCCGGACCGCCCTTCGTCTTCGCCACAATCCCTCCACGAACGTCTCAAGACGTGACAACTGCTGAGTGTCGAAAACGCATACCCAAAATGGAAACGATACGTCCCAAGGCTGGTTTTCCCAGGTGGGCGCCAGCTTCTTGTGGAAAGCGGACAGGACCCAGAGGTCGTTCTTCACCGCATTGCGCGCCCCTACAAAGGCGAGGTTCAAGGCTTGGAGCGAGTCGACGCCCATCGCATACTGCACGGCATCGTTCGAGAGACCGCAGACTTGAAAGGGACAGCGACTGTCGCGCCCGGCTCGCGTTGGTATCCCAATGCGGATAATGACCTCGCGTGAAGCCAGACCGCGAAGCTTGAACCGGCGCTCAGCTATCACCGGGAATGTACTCGATTTCCTACGCTTCATAGGCATGCTCGTCGAGAAGTCCCGGCCGGCTAACAGCTCGGCGGCTCAGGAGCCGCCGCGTCGGAACGTAGCACGCCGGTGCTGTGGCGCCCAACGTTGCGAGCGACCGCGGACTGCTGAAGCCACGGGTCAGGCAGAAGGAGCTGTGGCGACGAATCCATGAGCGGTAGCTCGTACTTCTGTAAGCCCAATACTCCGATAGAACGGTGCGCAGGCCGGTGGTCGGAGGCGCCCCATACACCTCGAGCACGCTCCACGGCGGACTGTGGCTGTGCGCACGGTGGTAAGGATCGATGGTGGACAGCTGATGGCCCACGATTTCATCGGCTGCTGCATCGGGGCTCCCCTTGAAGGTGGTGATCCCGTTCTCGAGCGAGTGAGTCCCGGCGACCTCGCGCCACACACGCTCCGCAACCGTTCGATTCGTGGGCGTATCAAGCGCCCAGACGTGGATTCGACGCGAGAGATCAAGGAGCCGCTCACCGAACTCAGGATCGACCACGAGGGCTACCGCGTGCGGTCTCTCACCCATAGCAAACGCTCGCTGACGTTTCCCCTCAATCTGGCTAACGCTCCGGGCTAAGCTGCGGAGCGCGTGCACAACCGTGCATCCGCCGCCGGCCTCCGGCGCGCCGTCAGCTTCAGCCGGTTGTTAGACGGTGTCATCTAAGCGACCTTCCTCCGAAAAGTGCGTGTGCTAACACGACGACGCCGAGCCAGAAGGCAAAGCCGATCCACGTGCTCACGTCCGACAACAATACGAAGCGAGCGGGCCGCTCCGAGGTGTACAGGTCCCAGCGAGGCCGGTGGTAACCGAATGTGACCGCGAAGAGCATGAGCTCTCCCGTGAGGCAGAGGAACATCTCGACGGGGATGAGCAAGGTTTCGAGGATCAGATCGCTCATCGGGACGTCCGCCTAACGTCGGCTGCTCAGCCGCGGCGGGGCCAATGGACCATTCATCTCAACGAGATCCATCAACCCCCGCCGTACGCTTCAGCGGCCCTGTTAGACACGTGCGTCGCGACCAGGTGCCCGACCGAACCCCAGAAGACTCCCATGATCGTAAATGACGGCAGCGGCGTATCCAGGGAGCTGCCGGGGCTGTATCCAGAAGAGCGGCGCATCCAGCAGCAGGGGAACGAGGCTCAAGACGGGCATGAGCGGCGAACGTATCAGCAACGCAGCGATGAGGGTGAACACCCACCAAAGTCCCATAGCGCCCATGCCCCACAACAGGATGCCTTCAATGTGTCGGATCACCGCCACACCGCGTCTAACGGATCAGCCGCTCAGCCGCGGCGGCCAGAGTGGGAATCCACAACGCCGCCGAGAGCCACATGGTCGCCGTCGGCTGCAGTGCCGGTTAGCCGCGACGGAGGTACCCATGTCCCCGGTTGCTCATCGACCTACCACCGAAGCACCAGCGGTAGCGTCGGACGGAAATCATGGGACTCGCCGCCACTGGCGCAGTCCCAGTCCAGCTCAAGGTGATGTTCAGGAGCCTGCGTGATCGCGAGGACCTCGGGATCGCAGAGTACCCTGACGTCTGCGGACAACGCGGATACCCGTGGACCGGATACGGTCACTCGAGTCAGACTACGGTGCTTACCACGATGGGCCTGCGGCGGCTGCAGACGGATCGGTAACGTTGCCGGGATCAGGAAAATGAGCGGCTCATGTGCCGCGTTCGGCGCGGTCACAATTGGAATGTTCTTGCCGGGCGGGAGGAAAGCAGCCGCGTACGGCCATGTGTTGATCGATAACTCGATGTTCCGAGTGCGAAAGGCGATGCCGAATGGCGACGCGCCCGTCTGCCGCCAACGAACCCGCTCCCAAAGCGCGAGGGGACGCACCGCCGGAGACTGTAATTCCTGGTCGTCATGCCGGGATAAGAGTTCGAGGTAGGCGTTGTCAAAGAACGCGCAGGCGTTGGCTGTACCTTGGCCTCCATGAACAGCGCGCAGACCGAACTGCAACCCGAAATCCGCGAGCGCTCGCTCGGCGCCGGTCGCCTCCTCAACGCAGATGAATACGTGATCCAGTTCCAGCGACATCGCGTCCTTCCGTCGAGCGAACGACCCCGCGGCTCAGCCGCCGCCGCACATCTCCCTAGCATGGCTCGCGCCGTAGCGTAAAGCCCAACTTGACCGCGGGCCGCTGGAGCCGCGGGTTAGACCCTTCAAACCGTTCCATTTCCGAACTCGACTGCGTGACGGACTCGATCGAGACGACGGCATGTGTCGGGGTACGAATGTCGCTCCTGGGATTAGGGCTCGGCGATTGGCCCAGACGCGTGACTGCCCATCCAATCGGACCACTCGAGCGTGCTCCGTACCAAGTCGTGATCCGAAGGTTCGCCGGGAACTAGCTCGCTGTCAACGGTCTGAAATTCGCGACTGTGGAAGATGAAATCGATTCGGCGACCGATCGGGATGCCGAGGATTGCTGCCCGATGCGTAGCGAGCTTCTCTCCACTGGAGTGAATCGCCGCATAGCTATCGACCAAACCCCAACGCGAGAGCTCTTCGGGCGCAGCCATACTCGCGATCGTGTTTAGGTCACCAAGGACGATCGTGGCTACCATGGGACGTAGCTCTGCCGATACCTGCGCGAGTTCGCTGCGATGGCGCGCGCCTTGCCACAACATCTGCCAGGGAACTGTGAGTTTATACGCCAGCGTCCACGCTCGAATAGGATCGAGATGGAGATTGGCCACCTGGACCTGCCGGCCATCGAACTCGATGTCGGCGAACGCAAAGCCGTTCAAGCCTCGCTCGGATGGTCGGTAACGTTCGTTCGCGAGCGGCAAACGCGACAGCAAGGCTGGAGCGCCACCATCAGTGGCCTCGGGGAAGAAGCGATAGGGGAATCGCTCCCGGAGCCTCGTCGTGAGAAGGTCAATCTGCCGGTGAGATACTTCTTGGAGCGCCACGATGTCCACGTCTGCGGCAAGGATGACGCCGATCGATCTCTCGAGGTCGGGGTTGCCTATGAAGATGTTATAGGTGGCGACGCGAAGCGGTTCGGCGGCGCGGAGTGGAGTCCATGGAAGAAGGACCGTGAGGCCGATGAGGGCGCCGCCGCAAATGCGACGATGCCCCTTCAATCGCGTGACCGACAGTTTCATGCGCCTAACGTCGCGGCGTTGAGCGGCGCGCCGCAGGCGCGTCCGATCCAACGCCCATGCTAGGCGGCTGGCTCCAGCGTTGGTAGCTGTCCGACACGCCATAGGCCAAGACTCTTGTCACCAAAAGCCCCCCGGCTCTCAGTGCACCCTTCGTTCATCAGCCGCAGCGGTGGCGGGAAGTTGAACGGTGGCCTCTCCAGATTCAGCAGGCGCCAGTCTCCGGTCACGACGTCCTCGTTCTGATCGCAGCTGGGGAAAGTCGTCGTGAGCAAATAGTCGATGCCCCCCCGTTTGATGTTCGCAAGCGCGCGGGCAACGTCCGCGAAGGACAAATGTACGAGGCAGTCGCGGCACAGCAGCACGTCCGCAGGCGGTAGAGCATCCACGGTGAGGTCCAAGACGAGAAAGCTGCGCCGGTCATCGGCGTAGCGAACCTGATGTTCCGCGATCAGAGCCGGCAACAGATCAGCCCCAACGTACTGGGCTACCGGGAGAGTCACCTCGCGCATCCAGCTGAAATCCCCGCAGGGTAGGTCCAGCAGAGTGTGCGTCTCGAACTCTCGCAAAAGCCTCGGTAGAACAGCCCGGAGCTGGGCGGTCTGGTCGTGACTTGCTCCTTCGCCAGAGACGGACTCCTTTCCGGCCCAATGTCGGTTCCGATAGATGTAGTCAAACGCTTCGCGAGGCGAGTAGCTCATGCCTTGGCGCGCAAGCCGCTCGAAGTAGTAGGGATCGAAGGGTACCTGGTCCCTACGAGTAGTCATCGAGGTGGCATCTCCCCGCGACGATTCCCCGCCGCCTAACGCCCAGCTTCAGGCGCCGTGCGATGTGGCACTGCTGTGGCAGCCGAAGATACCGCGCTCGCCTGCAAGCTGATGTTAGACACGGACATGATCACTTGATGCCAGCCTCCGGCTGATCCACGTCCGCAGAGCGATGTATTTGCGCGGCGCCTGCTTCCAGCATGTACGTTTCATGACAGCACCCACTCCCAAACGGGTAGAATATCGTCAGGTGGTCGTCCTTGAGCTCAAAGTGACGAACGATCGGGCCGGGCGACAACCGGAGCCACTGAGTGGGCAAGAACAGATCGCCGGGGCAGAACCACCCGACCTGCCATTGCCCTGACCACGTGTCGTTGTCACCGACGTCCGGGTTCAGCTCCCGGAGCCGATCGAGTTGCTTTCCGGCGTACCGAATGTGGAAATGGCCGTCAGGCAACAGATCCATGGTCTCTGGATGAGGACGCCAACGATCCGACAGTTCGGCATCGAACCCCGGCGGCCTTCCAACAAAACGCCACCGCCCGATGAGATCCGGGCGTTCCTTCTTCGCAAGACAGGGTATCGACATTGCGTTGCAGCCACTGTTGATCAGCGCGAAGGCAAGCAGCGTAAGCCAGCGAGACATGGGGACCAGCCTAACGATGATGCGGATCAGCCGCGCGCCCGACGGCGCGCGCGACGAACACGAGCGGTCTCGCGCGGCGGCTGCATCCGCTTGTTAGCGAGCGGCCGGCGGCCCTCTAGCCACTTCTTGAACGACGCCTGGCTTTCGGCTGAGGGTCTTCCCGCGAGAAGACCCTCGACACTGAGGTCCTCATCGACGGCGGGCCAATGGATTCCCTCGCCATTGCCGATGAGTCGCCAGCGTCTGCGCTCGCGCGCCGTGGCGTGAAGCAGCCGGGGGTACCAGGCGAGAGGGGCCGTAACCGTTCGCCCGTCATTGAGATCTACAACTAGGGCGTCGTTGACGATCCGGGCCCGGAGCGCTGAAGGTGCGGGTGCCTCAGCTCTTGAAGTACGCATGCCATGCCCTCACGAGACGTTCTCGATTCTGAACCACCAGCCGCTGCAGGTGAGATAGCTCATGGCGGGTGAATCCGCGACTGCCCTGCAGGCGGACAGGAACAAGCCAGAACTTGGCAGTCCCATCACCCGCCTCGATATGCACATGGACCGGCTCTGCCCGATCACTCGCGTAGAAGAAGAACCGATATGGGCCCGATTCGAAGGATCGTCGGCATCGGTCGTCATTGCCGCTCGCTAACGACCTGGCGGTTCAGCGGCGGCGCGTAGCGCCGCCGGCTGCAATCGCGAGTTAGCCATCAGTCACTGGACCGCACGATCGTGCCGCCGCCTTGGGCCACGACGTAGGTGTTCGCACCGGGCCCGTTCAGAATCCACCCCTCGTAACCACATGAATCGTTGAACACCTCCAAGATCGCGCCTCCGACGAAACCCACCGATAGGTCGCCCGTGGGATCGTCAATCGACGCTTCCGTCACCGACGAACCGATAGGCAGCCTCTCCGACGCGTCGACCGGTCGCGCGAGCCCAAACCGGTGGCCGTGGTCCCGCCACCCTAGACGGATCCTGTTCTCCACCACGAGGCGCCAGGGTGCGCTCGCTTGCAGGCAGATCTTACCCGAGAACTGGAAGACCCATTCTTCGGTCTCACCATCGAGCCGAGCGCTTTCCAGTATCTTGCCCTTGAGTTCGGGCAGCGAGACGGCCTGCATGGCTAACGGCGTGGCGATGAGCCGCCGGCGCACTGGCGGTCGCGATGAGGGGCGAGGATTGAGCCGGCCGGCTCCATCGCCGGGTTAGGCAGCTTGAACGTCGACCACTTCGCTGGTTGACGAAGGAGGAGGAACAGGCTGCCCTTCCTGCCTGAGGCCCTCGATGTGGAACTCGATAGCCTCACGGATGAGCCTCAACGCTTCATCCCGTGTCTCTCCGGCTGCGACACAGCCGGGAAGATCAGGGACATAGGCTCCGAACGACGTGGCGCGCGAGCCCAAACCGGTGGCCGTGGTCCCGCCACCCTAGACGGATCCTGTTCTCCACCACGAGGCGCCAGGGTGCGCTCGCTTGCAGGCAGATCTTACCCGAGAACTGGAAGACCCATTCTTCGGTCTCACCATCGAGCCGAGCGCTTTCCAGTATCTTGCCCTTGAGTTCGGGCAGCGAGACGGCCTGCATGGCTAACGAGCTGGCGTTGAGCGGCCGGCGGGCACCGGCGCCCGCATGAAGTAGCTCGGCTGTCCGCCGGTCCGCTCCAACACCTTGTTAGACGGGCCGTTCAGCCACCGGACTAGGAAGCGTTTTGGTTCCCTCATGCGCACCACTCACTCGAGCGGTGGCCGACGCCCAACGTCCGGGGCCTCGGCCTCCAGTCGCGCGGCGATCGACAAGAGTGCATCGTCGGCCCTACGCCGGCCGACGAGCTGCACCGCGAGCGGCAGCCCGCCCGCAGTGAAGCCCCACGGCAGAGATACCGCGGGCGTACCCGCGAGATTCCATAGGCAGGTGTAGCGAAACGGGTAGAGGGGGTTTCTACCGCTCCCTCGCGCGACATCGCTGCTCCTTCGCTGATCACCCGTCAGCAAAGTGGCCGCGGAAGGCGCGGCCGGACACAGGAGTACGTCGATCTCATCAAACAGACAGTCGATTTGGTACCGAAACGCGCGAGCCCTGATCGAAGCGTCTACATATCGGAGCGGATCGAACCCCGAGGCCAAAGCGAGCGTTTCCCGCAAAGTTGGGGTGTAGTCGTCGCTACGTTCCGGGTAAAACCGAACGTGCGCGGACCGTAACTCCAGCAAAAACACGCTTGTGAACGTGTTCAGGGTGCTATCCAGGCTCGGTACCTCGATCGGCTTCACTTCCGCGCCGAGTGCAAGCATAGCGTCGAGTGCGGTTCGTGTCACAGTTATCACGTCCGCCTCGGCATCCGTCGTGACGTACGACTCATCCCAGCCGATCCGTACGCCTGCGAAGTTCTCGCGTGGTGCCGGCTCAGAACGGATGGACCCGTTCGGGAGAGCGGAGCGATCGCGTGAGTCGGGACCTGCGATGCAGTGCAGCATGAGAGCGGCATCAGCCACGCTGCGCGTGATCGGGCCGACGTGGTCGAGCGAGGCGGCGAGCGGGAATACCCCGTCGCGCGACACCATGCCCCAGGTCGGTTTGAAGCCAATGACACCGCACCACGCCGCGGGCAAACGGATGGAGGCGACTGTGTCCGTCCCAAGTGTCGCCGTAGCCAGGCCGGCGGCCACGGCGATCGCGGACCCGCTCGATGATCCTCCAGGCGATCGAGCGAGATCCCATGGGTTCCGGGCTGGCGGTGTGTCCGCATGGTGTTCCAAAAAAGCAAACTCGGTCATGTGCAGCTTTCCGAGAAGCACCGCGCCCGCCGATTCGAGTCGCTCCACAGCCGTAGCGCTTCGCGCGGGCACATTCCCATGGAGGATCCGCGGAGAGCCACACGTCGTCTCAATACCTTGCGTGTCGAAAAGGTCCTTTACGGCGACTGGCACGCCATGCAATGGACCGAGCTCTCGTCCGTCCATGACCGCTTGCTCTGCCCGACGCGCCGCCTCCGCCGCCCTGTCCGCAGCAACGTACAGATAGCTGTGAACTTGGGGATCACGCTGTTCGATGCGTCGCAAGAAACCGTCGACTAACTCGCGTGGGGACAGCTCCTTCACCGCGATGCGCCGGCGCAAGGACGTCGCCGACTCGTAGGCGAGCTGGCTTCCACTTAGCATCGCGCACTCTTTCCTTGGCCGTCTGACGACCTGCCGATTAGCGGCCCGCGCCCGACGCGACGGCCGCCCGAAGACGGACGCCACAGTCGCAGACGGTAGGATGGTCGGTCAAGCCCGTTCCGCTCGGGGCCGCTGCATCGGCTTAGACGGCCCTGCGGCTGCCCGAAACACCCACACCCTGTTCCCAGGGCAAGATCTTGAGCGATGGCCACCGCTCAACCCAACGTGCCACCTTCGCAGCATAGATATCCGGCGTGATTTTGACCCGGTTCGGCCGTACGACGAGGGCGAACAGATCAGCAGTATCGAACGGCGCGTAAACCTTAAGGATTCCGTCGACGGACCGAACACCCACCGCCGTAGCGGTCGTCGGCCAGGTGGCGATCGCGTCTTCGGAAGAAGCGTAGGCACGAATCGGATAGCCAAAGCGGCCCTCGTGCCAGAGATGGACGCGCGCCTGGTTCTTCACGTCGGGCCGAACGGGCAAATCCTCGAGCAGCTTACCGACGCGAGCGGCTACCTCGACCTCCCGTTCCGGAGCGAGATCAGCATCGAAGTAGGCCAGATCGTAATCAGCGATGTCGGCTGTTGCCGCTTTACCGTGCGCGATGTTCCAGATCGTCTGGCCGATGCACCCCGCCCCGAGATACCAGCCCGGCAACTCGAGTGCAGGAAGACGGCGAAGGCACTCCCACAACACTTCGTTGTGCCGCAGACCTTCAGTCAGCCGTTCGCCACCAGCCTGGATCGTTCGAACTCCTCTCTGGCCGTCCACGCGGTCGACCTTGGGCCGTCTAACGACTGGGGCGATCAGCTGCGGCGCGCAGCGGCGCCAGCTGCATTGCCATGTTAGGCCGGTCCCGTCCAGTGCCTCCGAAGAACAAGGAAGGTGATGAAGTGCGTCACCAGGAGCGCCGGAACCCAGAACGCCGGGATCCAGTACGCTGGCCCCATGTACACCGATGCGCCATAGACCGTAGCGAGGACGATCGCCACGAGCAGGTCTACTGTGCCCTCGACGTTGAAGAGCCACACGAGGAATCGGGCACCTCGTGCCTGTCTCGCCACGGCTGGAATCGCAGCGATTGCTAACACAGCGGCCAGCAGATCGCCGAAGGCTGCCGGATAGGCAAACGGCGTTGGAATGTTGGGGTAGGTGGCTCCGGGGGCCAGGAACATGAGGCCGAGGTGTCGGAAGGAATGCAGCAGGAGGATCGGCAGCAAGATGGTCCGCGGTTTCAGCTCCTGGAGTCTCGGGAGAACGTAAATCCTGGCGGCGATCCAGAACACGAGCGTGCTGAACAGGAGATTGACCGTGAGGATGTTCATGGAAAGGGTCCGCGGTTCGCGCGTTTGTGTGCAAAGCGGCCTAACGAGAAGGCCGTTGAGCGGCCGGCGCACTCGCGGGGCCGCGCCTCACGCCGCGGCCGATCAGCGCCGGTCCGCTCCAATGGCGTGTTAGGCAGACCGGCAGACCATCATTTGACGGCCTGCTCGGCAAGATCGAGGGCCTCGCGAACCGAGACGGTGAACGCTCCCCCCTGCGCTCGCCGCCATTCCTCGTACCCTGGCTTAAAGTCCGGCAGCGTCACGGAGTCTGCCACCAACCGTGTGACGCTTCGCTGGAGTGCGGCTGGACTAAACGGCAAATGAGGAAGGGTGTCCACATAGCCCTCGGCAGCATGAGAGTTACGGATCCGAACGCCGCGCACGCTGATATGGATAACTTCTCCGATCCTCGGCAGCGTTTCGACTCTCACGATGATCAGCGTCGGTTCCGGGTCACTGGATCTGCCAACGAAGCTCCACTCTTGCCCGAAGCGAAAAACCCGCTCAGTACCCTCGGCACCTGCTCCGGAACGGGTCAGCCAGAAGAAAAACGCTGTCGCGCCCACGAGCAGAATGAGTATCGCTGGTACTCTGGTCATGCGGTCACCGCTGCCTAACGACTGAGCGCTGAGCTGCGCGCCCACTGTTCGTCGCACTGAATCGCAGGTTTCGTGCGCGGCAGCTCCAGCGCCATGTTAGACCGCAGATCGCTCCTGCACATCTTGGGAGTCGAGTTCCAAGCCGCAGAACGGACAGAAGCGGACCTTGCTTCTCGAGAACGGTACGCCGCTGCCAGCCGTCAACGTCTGGCCCAATCGGTTACGGCAGCGTGGGCAGCGTACCGCGAGTAGGGTGTAGATGACGGCA
>VBKJ01000049.1 GCA_005879795.1 Deltaproteobacteria bacterium | reverse complement strand
CCGCCACCGGGCGAGGGACCGGGGTGGGGATCGACGGTGGCGAGCGCGTGATCGATTCGGTAGCTGTGGCGACACGACGCTCGATCTCGCGGCGGGCCGGACCAGCTGGGCGTCCACCTCCGCGCCCCCCGGGCGCGCGTCAGCCGAGCCGCTCGACCAGCCCCCGGCGCTGCCGCTCCATCTCCGCCGGCAGGCGCCCGTCGAACTTGCCGAAGAACTCGCCGATCCCCTCCGCCTCGCGGCGCCAGTCGTCCTTCGGGACCGAGAGCAGCTCCTCCATGGTGCGCCCGTCCACCGCGAGGCCGCTCGTGTCGATCGCGCCGCGCGCGGGCAGCATGCCGATCGGCGATTCGGTTCCGGCGCCGACACCTTTGCAGCGCGCCACGATCCAGCGCAGCACGCGCAGGTTCTCCCCGAAGCCGGGCCAGATGAACCTCCCGCCGGCGTCCTGGCGGAACCAGTTGACGTGGAAGATGGCGGGCGGGCGCTCGACTGCCTTCCCCATCTCGAGCCAGTGGCCGAAGTAGTCGGCCATGTTGTAGCCGCAGAAGGGGAGCATCGCCATCGGATCGCGGCGCACGACCCCGACCGCGCCGCTCTGCGCTGCCGTCGTCTCGGAGGCGACCGAGGCGCCGACGAAGACGCCGTGGCTCCAGTCGAAGGCCTGGAGGACGAGTGGCGCCGTGCGCGCGCGCCGGCCGCCGAACACGACCGCGGAGATGGGCACGCCCTGCGGGTCCTCGAAGCGGGGCGAGATCGACGGGCACTGCCGGGCGGGCGCCGTGAAGCGCGAGTTCGGGTGCGCGGCCTTCTCGCTCGATCCCTTCTGCCACGGCCGCCCGCGCCAGTCGGTGAGCCGCTCCGGCACCGGGCCGTCGATGCCCTCCCACCACGGGCAGCCGTCCTCGGTCACCGCCACGTTGGTGAAGATCGAATTCTTCCGCAGGGTCGCCATGGCGTTGGGGTTCGTCTTCGACGACGTCCCCGGCGCCACGCCGAAGAAGCCGGCCTCGGGGTTGATGGCCCAGAGACGCCCGTCGGGTCCCGGACGCATCCAGGCGATGTCGTCGCCCACCGTCCACACCTTCCAGCCCTGCTGCGACGGCGGCGGGACGAGCATGGCGAGGTTCGTCTTGCCGCACGCGCTCGGGAAGGCGGCGGCGATGTAGTGCGTCTCGCCCTCGGGGCTCTCCACGCCGACGATCAACATGTGCTCGGCGAGCCAGCCCTCCTCGCGCGCCTGCACGCTCGCGATGCGGAGCGCGAAGCACTTCTTGCCGAGGAGGGCGTTGCCCCCGTAGCCGGAGCCGACCGACCAGATGAGCTTCTCCTCGGGGAAGTGGAGGATGAAGCGGCGCTCGGGGCTCAAGTCGCCGAGGGAGTGCAGGCCCTTCACGAAGTCGTCGCGGCCGTCGAGCTCCTTCATGGCTGCCGCGCCCATGCGCGTCATGATGCGCATGCTCGCGGCCACGTAGGGGCTGTCGGTGAGCTCGACGCCGACCTTGCTGAAGGGCGAGCCGACCGGGCCCATGAGATACGGGACCACGTACATGGTCCGGCCCTGCATCGCGCCGCGGAAGAGGGCGCCCACCTTCTCCTTGGCCTGGCGCGGGTCCATCCAGTTGTTGGTGGGACCGCTGTCGTCCCGCTTGCGCGAGCAGATGAAGGTCAGGTGCTCGGTGCGCGCGACGTCGCTCGGGTCGCTGCGGTGGAGGTGGCAGTTGGGGTACTCGGTCTGGTTCAGCTCGTGCAGCGTCCCGGACGCGAGCATCTCGCGGACGAGACGCTCGTTCTCGGCCTCGGAGCCGTCGCACCAGGAGATGTCCTGCGGACGGGTGTGACGCGCGACCTCGTCCACCCAGCGCTCGAGGGGTGTGGACATGGTGAGGATTTTCTAACCGATAGGCGGCCCGAGTGCCAGGACGCATTGGTGAGGCCCCGGCCAGCCGCTATGATCGCCCGCATGCCGTCGAGCCTGGCGCGCTTCTGGACCCTCGATCCGGCCGTCGTCTTCCTGAACCACGGCTCCTTCGGCGCCTGCCCCCGGCCGGTCTTGGACGCGCAGCAACGGCTGCGCGAGCGTCTCGAGCGGCAACCCGTCCACTTCATGGTCCGTGACCTCGAGGGGCTGCTCGACGGCGCCCGCGGCGCGCTAGCCGCCTTCCTCGGCGCCGAATCCGAGGGCCTCGTCTTCGTCACCAACGCGACCACCGCCGTGAACGCCGTGCTTCGCTCGCTGGCCCTGGCCCCGGGCGACGAGCTCCTGGTGACCGACCACGCCTACAACGCGTGCCGGAACGCGCTCGCCTTCGTGGCCGCGGCCTCCCGGGCGCGGGTCGTGGTCGCGCCCGTTCCCTTCCCGCTCGCCTCCGCGGACGCGGTGGTCGAGGCGGTGCTCGGGCGAGTGACGCCGCGGACACGCCTGGCGCTCCTCGATCACGTGACCAGCCCGACCGGCCTCGTCCTCCCCGTCGAGCAGCTCGTGCGCGAGCTGGCCGCGCGCGGCGTCGACACGCTGGTCGACGGCGCGCACGCGCCCGGCATGCTGCCGCTCGACCTCCGCGCCCTCGGCGCCGCCTACTACGCCGGCAACTGTCACAAGTGGCTGTGCGCGCCGAAGGGCGCCGGGTTTCTCCACCTCCGGCGCGACCGGCGCGACCGCGTGCGGCCGGTCGTGATCAGCCACGGCGCCAACAGCCCGCGCACGGATCGGTCGCGCCTCCTGCTCGAGTTCGACTGGACGGGAAGCCACGATCCGACGCCGTACCTGTCCGTGCCCGAGGCCATCCGCTTCCTGAACGGGCTCCTGCCTGGCGGCTGGCCCGAGCTCATGGCGCGCAACCGCGCGCTGGCCCTCGAGGCGCGGCGCATCCTGTGCGAGGCGCTCGCGGTGACGCCGCCGTGCCCGGACGAGATGATCGGCTCGCTCGCCACCGTGCCGTTGCCCGACGGCTCCGCCGCGTCGCCGCGCTCGCCGCTCGATCCGGATCCGCTGTGCGACGCGCTCCTCGCGCGCTTCGGCATCGAGGTGCCGATCTTCCCCTGGCCCGCGCCGCCGAGGCGCGTCGTGCGCGTGTCGTGCCAGGCCTACAACGCGCGCGGGGACTACGAGGGGCTGGCGGCGGCGCTCGTGAGCCTCACGCGGGACGGGTAGGGGGGGTGCAAGGGCCGGCGGCCTCGCCGGCGTCGGCCCGCCGACCCCGCCCCCGGGGCTCGTCCCCGCCTGCCCGGGCGAGCGGGACGCACCCGAGCGTGGCGACGGCGGCGAGCAGCAGGGCGAGCGCGAACTGCCCGAAGGCCGGTGCGTAGCTGCCGGTGCGGTCGAAGATCCGGCCCGCGACGACCGGCCCCGTCGCGGCGCCCGCGATGTTGAACAGGCCGGCGAGCCCCGCGAGCGAGCCGAAGCGCTTGAGTCCGAGCGAATCCGCCATGACCAGCGGCACGAGGGTGAGAGGCGCCCCGCAGGTGAGCCCGTAGGTCACGAGGAAGCCGCCGGCCATCGCCGTGTCGGCGGCGAAGAGGAGCATGACCATCCCGCAGGCGCAGGCGAGAAAGTTCACCACGAGCGCCCGCCGCCCGCCGACGCGATCGGCCAGCGCACCGAACGAGAGTTTCCCGGCTCCTGCGATGCCGAGCACCAGGCTCATGAAGAGCGCAGCGCGCGCGGCGCTGTAGCCGATGTCCCTCAGGTACGCGATGGCGTGCAGGTTCGTCCCGCCCGCCGCGAAGGAATAGAAGAACTGCACCAGGGCGATGAGCCAGAACGAGCGGGCGCGGAGCGCGGCGCGGACCTCGAGCCCCGGGAGCGCGCTGGCGGCCTCGGCCACGCTCGAGCCGGGTCCGCCGGGCGGGCGGGTGCGCACCGTCGCGGCGACCAGCGGTACCACGATGACGAAGACGGGCGCGGCGAGGGCCAGGTAGCCGTCGCGCCACCCCCCGTGCTCGATGGCCCGCTGGGCGACCAGGGTCATCACCAGGCCGCCCGTCGACGTGCCCACCATCGCGACCCCGAGCGCGAGGCCTCGCCTCGTCCCGAACCAGTTGGCGACCACGAGGGAGACGGGGAGGAGCGTCGCGGCACCGAGACCGACCCCCACGAGGACGTAGGCCGAGACCATCGGAGCGAACCCCTCGGCGCGGCTCGCCAGCACGAAGCCGATCCCCGTCACGGCGGCCCCCGTCGCGATCACGAGCCACGCCTCCAGCCGGTCGAGCAGCCAGCCGACGAGCGGCACGACGAGGCCCGCCGAGAGCGCGAGGGCGGTCTGCAGGAGCGAGACCTGCGCGCGGCTCCACCCGAACTGGTTCACGAGCGGGATGACGAAGACGCCGGCGGTGTTGTACCCGGAGCCGAAGACGAGAAACAGGGTCACGAAGAGGCTCCCGACGACGAGCCACCCCTGGCGCTCCTGGGCCGTCATGGCGGCTCGTCCCGGCGCGCTACGAGCTGCCCCGCAGCGTGAGCGGGACGCCGCCCGAGCGCGCGGGGTCGAGGCGCACGGCGCGCCGCTCGCCGGCGGGCGCGAAGCGCGCGAGCGCGGCGGTGGCGGCGGCGAGGTCGGCGACCTCGAGCACGAGCCCGGCGAGCCCCTCGCCCCTGGCCTCGACCTCGGCGCGAAACGCCGCCGCGTCCGGTCCGGCGGAACGTGTATCGGCGGCGACGAAGACCAGGCGCACGCCGCCGGCCGCGACCGCGGCGGCCGTGAGGCCGGCCTCGGCCTCCGCCGTCGCGCGCGCGAGGCCGAGCTGCGTCGCGAACAGGTCCGCCGCGCTCGCGGCCTCGCGGCTCCACGCGACGACCGCAGCGAGCGCGAGGCCGGCGAACGGCCCCGCACCGGCGGTGGCGACGTGACCCGCGCCGGCGGGCGGCGTCGCGAGCTCGACCAGCACGCCGCGCGTGCCCTTCGGGTGGAGGAAGCAGATCATGCCCGCGAGGCCCGGCCGCGGCGCCTCGTCGATGAGCGGGAGGCCCTTCGCGCGTGCCGCCGCCAGCTCCGCCTCGACGCCGGGCGTCTCGAAGCAGACGTGGTGGAGCCCCTCGCCGCGCCGGTCGAGGAACCTGGCGACGCCGCCCTGGGGATCGATCGGCTCGAGCAGCTCGATCTCGCTCCGCCCGATGGGCAGGAGGGCCGCGCGCACGCCCTGATCGCGCACCGTGGCCTGCCTGGAGATGCGGAGCCCGAGCACGTCCTGCCAGAAGGCGAGGCCGTCCTCGAGGCGGCGCACGACGAGGCCCACGTGGTGGACGCGGGTCAGCATGCGATCAGCGGAGCGCGCTCGCCGTGCCGACGAGCGCCTTGATGCCGTCGGCCTTCTCGCACCACACGTCGAGGTGGACGCGGCGGTGGCTGCCCTCCGCGACCTCCTCGCGCACCTTGCCCCGCGTCGTGAGCACGTCGTCCACCCACACCACGTTCACCAGGCGCACGTCCATCTTCCCGCCGAGGACCCAGCCCGCGCCGAACGCCCCGCTCATCAGCTCCGAGACCAGGCACACCGGGAGCATCCCCTGCACGACGATGTCCGGGAAGCCGAGCAGGCGCGCCATCTCGCGGTCGTTGTGGTAGTTCCGCTCCGGCCCCGAGAACGCCTCGCACATCGCGATCGTGATCGGGCGGGTGAGCGGGCCGATCGGCTCGCCCGGCCCCTCGCCCACCGTGAAGACACGCTCGGGCCGCTTCTCGCGCTCGCGGTCGACGACCGTCTCGCGCCGCCCGTCGTCGACGAGGAAGCTCTGGTGGGTGCGGCTCCGCTCGAGCCAGCGGCCTCCCTCGTCGGTCACCAGGACCTCGTTCACGACGTAGTCACGGTTGCGCTTGCGGTAGCGGTCGACGACGGTGGAGCGGGTGCGGATCGGCTGCCCGAGCAGGATCGGCGCGAAGAGCTCCCACTCCTGCCGGGCGTGCAGGTTCCCGAAGACGTTGGGCAGGTACCAGGCGAGCGAGCGGTAGACCTCGGAGTGGAGGATCAGCGCGGGCGCCGCGCCGGCCGGCCGCGCGCTCGCTCCGCCCGTGCCGGCGTCGTAGCGCGCGACGTCGCCCTCGGTCACCGTGAGCGGGCGCCCGGCCACGTCCTGGCCGACGTGGACCTCGTGCTGTGCGAAGAGCGCGCCCGCGCTCATCAGGCGAAGCCGTAGAGGCGGGCCAGGCTCTCGTCCTTGGCGGCGAGCAGCTTGGCGAGCGCCACCATCACCTTGCACTGCTTCCAGGTGGCGTCGTCCTGCATCCGGCCGTCGAGCATGAGGACGCCGCGCCCGTCGGGCATGGCCTCGAGCACGCGCTTGGCGAAGGCCACCTCCTCGGCCGGCGGGCTGAAGACCTTCTTCGCGATCGCGATCTGGCTCGGGTGGAGCGACCAGGCGCCGACGCAGCCGAGCAGGAAGGCGGCGCGGAACTGGTCCTCGCAGCCGAGCGGGTCGGAGATGTCGCCGAAGGGGCCGTAGAAGGGAAGCGCGCCGGTGGCCGCGCACGCGTCGACCATGCGCGCGATCGAGTAGTGCCAGGGGTCCTGCTGCGCCGTCGGCCGCGGCGCGTCCGGGTGCCTGGGATCCGGGTCGGTGCGCACCAGGTAGGCGGGATGGCCGCCGCCCACGCGCGTCGTCTTCATGCGGCGCGAGGCGGCCAGGTCCGCCGGGCCGAAGCTGATCCCCTGCATGCGCGGGCTGGCGGCGCAGATCTCCTCCACGTTGGTCACACCGAGGGCGGTCTCGAGGATGGCGTGCACGAGGAACGGGCGCCGGAGCCGGTGGCGGGCCTCGAGCTGGGCGAGGAGGCGGTCGACGTAGTGGATGTCCCACGGCCCCTCGACCTTGGGGATCATGACGACCTCGAGGCGGTCGCCGATCTCGGCGACGAGGCGGGTGACGTCGTCCAGGAACCACGGGCTGTCGAGGCTGTTGACGCGCGTCCAGAGGGGCGTGTCGCCCAGGTCCACCTGGCGCCCGACGTTCACCAGGCCCTCGCGCGCGTCGACCTTCTTGTCGGCCGGGATCGCGTCCTCGAGGTTGCCGAGGAGGATGTCCGTCTGCTTCGCCAGCTCGGGGAGCTTGGCGGCCATCTTCGCATTCGAGGGATCGAAGAAGTGGATGCAGCGCGAGGGCTTGACGGGGATCTCGGAGAGCGGCTGCGGGGCGCCGATCGCGAGGGGCTTCCAGAAATCGCGGGGGCTGCGCATGCGTCTTCCCTTGCAGGCGGGGTCTAACGTGCGCGGCCGGGAGGGGTCAACCGGGTCGCCACCTCCGCGTCCTCGACCGCGCCACCCCCTTGTCCGTACGCGCGTTTCGTCTATGCTGGCCGCAGCGTTCGGCAATTCTCCGCAGGCGGGCGTGAAGGATGCGCGCGACGGCCAGGTTGACAGCGGCGCTGCTGCTGGCTGTCTTCGCCCTTCCGGCGGAGGGCGGATCTCGCCAGGAGTGTCGGCGCGCGTGCGGGAGCGCCGTCCGGTCCTGCATGACCGCGAGCGGGCGGAGTCTCCGCGCCTGCAGGGAAGCGGTGGTCCGCCGGTGCGCGCGGGAGGGGCTTCAGGCGTGCTCGTCGTCGCTGCTACCGCCGGACGCTGGCACCTGTTCCGAGAGCGCAGCCCCCGCATGCCAGGGCACCTGCCCGCTCGCAGAGTTCAGGTGCGTCCCGAATCCGCTCGGTGGATGCAACTGCGAGGCGCCTGCCTGCGGTCGGGCTCGCAGCAGTGCCTGTAACGGCGTGTGTCGCCATCCGGGGCGTGTCTGCGTCGCGCGAGGCGGCCGCTGCAGGTGCGTGTAGGCGCCGAGCTCAGCCCGCCTTGCCGGTGCGCCGCATCGGTTGCAATCTGCCGGGATGACCGGGTTCGGAGAGCTCGTCGCGGTTTCCGCCGCCGTCGCCGCCACCCGCTCCCGCACCGAGAAGGTGCGGATGCTCGCCGATTTCCTCCGCAGCGTGCCGCCCGGCGCGGTGGCGTCCGCGCTGTGGTTCCTCTCCGGGCGTTCGGGACGCGAGCGCTTGGGTATCGGGCCGGCGGCGGTCGAGCGAGCGTGGAGCGCCGCCGCACCGGCCGCGGAGGCGACGCTCGGCCTCGAGGACGTCGTCGGTGCCCTCGCTGGCCTTCCCGACCTTGCCGGCGAAGGGTCGGCGGCCGAGCGTGCGCGCCGACTCGGCGAGCTGTTCGGCCGCGCCACGGCGGCGGAGCGCTCCTTCCTGGCGCGCTGGCTGGTCGGCGAGCTGCGCCAGGGCGCGCTCGAGGGCGTGCTCACCGAGGCCGTGGCCATGGCCGCGGGCGTGGAGGCCGCGGCGGTGCGCGACGCCCTCATGGTCGAGGGGGACCTCGCCGTCGTGGGCGAGCAGGCGCTCCGCGACGGCGGCGCGGGCCTCGCGGGACGCGCGATCCAGCTCTTCCGGCCGGTCCTCCCCATGCTCGCGGGCACCGCCTCCTCGCCGGCGGAGGCGCTCGAGCGCTTCGGCGAGGTGGCGGTCGAGGCGAAGCTCGACGGCGTGCGCATCCAGGTGCACAAGTCGGGCGAGCGCATCGAGGTCTACAGCCGCCGGCGCAAGCCGCTCACCGGCGCGCTGCCGGAGGTGGTCGAGAGCGTCGGCCGCATCGCCGTGCACGAGGTCATCCTCGACGGCGAGGCGATCGCGCTCGGCGCCGACGGCCGACCGGAGCCCTTCCAGGACACCATGCGGCGGTTCGGGCGCAAGCTCGACGTCGACGAGGCGCGCCGCGAGATCCCGCTGAGCGCCCGCTTCTTCGACTGCCTGCTGCTCGGTGGGCGTCCCTGCGTCGCCCGGCCGCAGCGCGAGCGCTGGCACATCCTCGGCGAGCTCGTGCCGCCCGACCTGCGCGTCGCCGCGCTCCGCACGGCGGACCCGAGCGCCCTCGACCGGTTCCTCGAGCAGACCCTCGAGGAGGGTCACGAAGGGCTGCTGCTCAAGTCGCCGGACGCTCCCTATCGGGCCGGCCGCCGCGGCACCGAGTGGCTCAAGTGGAAGCCGGCGGCGACGCTCGACCTGGTCGTGCTGGCTGCGGAGTGGGGGCACGGGCGGCGACGCGGCTGGCTCAGCAACCTGCACCTGGGCGCCCGCGACCCGGCGAGCGGCGGCTTCGTCATGATCGGCAAGACCTTCAAGGGGCTCAGCGACGAGATGCTCGCCTGGCAGACGGAGCGGCTCCTCGGCCTCGCGCGCTCGCGCGAGGAGTGGACGGTCCGCGCCGAGCCCGCGCTCGTCGTCGAGGTCGCCTTCGACGGCGTACAGCGGAGCCCGCACTACCCCGGCGGCGTGGCGCTGCGCTTCGCCCGCGTCAAGCGCTACCGGACCGACAAGGGCCCCGCCGACGCCGACACCATCGACACGGTCCGCGGCTTCCTACCGGCCCGCGGGCCGCGCCGCTCGCGCGACCCGCGACCCGCGAGCGCTTCCTGAACGCGCCGAGGCCCTCAGCGCTTCCCCGTCTTGTTGCGCGGGTCGTCGGCCGGGTTCACGAAGACGACCTGGAACGGCCCCATGCCGTGCACCTGGACGATCCCCTCGCCCTTCCTCGCCACCCACGCGAAGTGCGGCATCTTCGCCGGGAGCAGGAGGTAGGAGCCGGGGGCAAACTCGCGCGCCCCCCGCTTGTGGAGCTTCTCGCCCATCCCGATGAACAACGTTCCCTTGACGACGGTCACGTGCTCGTCCGCGGGGTGCCAGTGCGGCGCGATCTTGCCCCCGGGCGGCTGCCGGATGCGGATGACGAAGGGACCGGACTTCTCGGGATCCCCGGACAGCACCGCCAGCCTGGCGCCCGGTCCCCCCAGGGGGAAGGGCTGCCACTTGAGCGCCCCGGGCGCGAGCATGACGTGCGCCGGGGCGGTCCCGGCCGGCGGCGAGGCCGGCGCGGCGCCGGCCTCGCCCGTGTGCGTCCACTGCCTCCACGTCGCACAGCCGGCGACACCACCCACCGCCGCGATCAGAAGCAGACGAGACGACCAGCTCTTCATGGGGCCCCCTTTCCGAGCGGCGTCCGCCGCCCGGCCTCTACCGCTCATAGAGCTTCACCACCTGTACCTTGCCCGCGGGCGCGGCCTGGATGCAGAGCTCGCACAGCACGCACTCGTCCAGGTTCTCCTCGACGATGCGGAGCTTGCCGTCCTTCTCCTGCGCGAAGATGTTGACCGGGCAGACATCCACGAGCTTCTTCGCGAGCGCCGGATCGGCCGCGACCTGCGGGTCGACCTGGACGTCGATGAACATGCCCGGCATCGTCAGTGCCCCCGCAGGCGGTCCTTCACGAGCGCCGGGATGTCCTCGATGCGCTCGGCGACCGAGATGCCCGCCGCCTTCATGCGTGCGATCTTGTCGGCGGTGGTGTCCGCCCTGCCCTCGACGATCGTGCCCGCGTGACCGAAACGCATGCCCGGCATCTCGTCCATGAAGCGGCCGGCCATGAAGGCGACGACGGGGAGGCGCGAGCGGTTCTCCCGCACCCAGTCGGCCAGCTCGGCCTCCATGCGGCCGCCGGGCTCGGAATAGATGACGATCGCCTTCGTCTCCGCGTCCGCCTCGAAGAGCGGCATCAGCTCGGCGTAGGTCGAACCGATGATCGCATCGCCGCCGATCGAGACGGCGGTCGACTGCCCGAGGCCCGCCGCCGAGAGCGTGTTGCAGATCTCGGTCGTCATGCCGCCCGAACGCGACATGACGCCGATCGGCCCCTTCCTGAAGGCGCGGCGGACGTTGACCGCCGGGCCGCCGAGGCCGCCCATCTTGGCCTCGTCGGGCGAGAGGACGCCGAGGCAGTTGGGGCCGATGATGCGCGCGCCGCGGAGCCGCGCCAGCTCGACCATCTGGGCCACCTCGCCGCGCGGGATGCGCTCGGTGACGACGACGATGAGCTTCACGCCCGCCTCGATGGCCTCGAAGACCGCGTCGCGAGTGAAGCGCGGCGGCACGGTCACGATCGAGCCGTCGACGCGCTGCCGGGCCGTGATGTCGCGCACGCAGTCGTGGACCGGGACGCCGTACACGTCCCGCCCGGCGCGGCCGGGGGTCACGCCGCCGACGATCTTCGTCCCGTAGTCGAGGCCCTCGCGGGTCAGGTTCACGGCCTCGCGCCCGGTGATGCCCTGGATGATGACCGTCGTGTCCCCGTGGATGAGGATGGACATCAGCTCCTCATCTTGGCGACGGCGCGGCCCGCCGCCTCGTACAGGGACACGGTGCGGTCGCAGTACTCGACGCCGTACTTCTTCAGGATCTTGAAGCCGTCGTCCTCCCAGGCTCCCGGGATGCGGAAGACGGCGATGGTGTCGGCGGGGTTGCGGCCCGCCTCGACGCAGCCCTTGATCACCCCGCGTGCGACGATGTCCACGCGCGTGTTGGAGACCACGTTCATCATGACCGCGATCTTCTTGACACCGGGCTTGGAGAGGATGAGCTTGGTCAGCTCGCACGCCTTCCTGACGCTCGGGTTGCCGCCGATCTCGCAGTAGTTGGCGGGCCGGCCGCCGTGCTTGCGGACGGCGTCGAAGAGCGTGAGCGAGCCGCCGCCCGCGCCGATCACGAGCCCGAGGTCGCCGTCGAACTCGCGCACGTTGCCGGCCACGCCGCGGTGATCCGCGGCGTCCACCTGCGCGCCCTTCAACTCGAACTCGGTCGGCGGGCGGGCCTCGCGCGTCTCCTCCTTGCCGATGCCGAGCTCCTGGAGGAGCTGCGCGTGCTTCGCGCGCGCGTCGCCCTCCAGGTCGACGTGGCCGTCGAGGACGAGGAAACGGCCGTCATGGGTCTTCCCGAGCGGGTTGATCTCGGCGAGCGTGAGGTCGTAGCGGAGGAAGATCTCGACCAGGGTGGCGACGATCGGCGTCAGGCGGTTCAGGTCCTCGCCGCTGACGCCGACGGCGGCGATCGCCTCCTTCGCCCGGTAGGGCGTGAAGGGGAGGAGCGTCGAGACGTGGATCTGCCCCACGTGCTCGGGGTGCCGCTCGGCGACCTCCTCGATGTCTATGCCCCCCATGTCGCTGAAGACGAGGACGGGGAGCTTCCTCCGCCCGTCCCAGGTGACCGCGGCGAAGTACTCCTTGGCCACGGCCGCGCGCTCCTCGACCAGCACGCCGCGCGGCTTCTGCCCCCTGATCTCGAGCGCCAGGATCGCCCGGGCGGCGGCCTCGGCCGCGGCCGGCGTGTCAGCGAACTTGACGCCGCCGGCCTTCATGCGGCCGCCGGTCAGCACCTGCGATTTGAGGACGACCGGGACGGCGAGGTCGCGGGCGATCTCCGCGGCCTCGGCGGCGGTGCGTGCGACACGGCCCCGGAGGAGCGGCGTGCCGTGGCGGGCGAAGAGGGCCTTGGCTTCGTACTCGTAGAACCGCATTGGCCCGACGCGAAGAAGCGCGAGGCAGCTAACACGCTGCGTCGACAGGGGTCAAGGGACGGCCCTCGGGGTGTCGTCGCTCAGTGATTTTGTCCCCCTTAAGCGCTCAGTGAATTTGTCCTCCCCCCTGGCATGGAAAGGGGATGGACCTGATGAGCGAGGGACAGTGGAAGCGGTGGGATGTGATCGGCCGGCTGCGCGCCGGCAAGCTGACGTTGGCACAGGGGGCCCTGGTCCTCGCGCTCTCCGTGCGGCAGGTGCGGCGAGTGCGGGAGCGGGTGGCGAAGGAAGGGCGGCAGGCACTGCGGCACGGCAATACGGGCCGCGCGCCGACGCACACGCTCGCGCCGGCGGTGCGGAGGCGGATCGTTCATCTGCGGCAGAAGAAGTACGTGGACTTCAACGACGCGCATTTCACCGAGAAGCTGGCCACCGAGACGCCGCCGCTGCGGGTTTCGGTCGCCTCGGTGCGGCGGATCTTGCGGGCGGCCGGCGTACCGGCGGTCTGGCGCCGTCGCCCCCGCCGGCACCGCAAGCGCCGCGAGCGCAAGGCGCAAGCGGGCCTGATGCTGCTGTGGGACGGGAGTCGGCACGACTGGCTGGAGGGCCGGGGGCCGTGGCTGTGCCTGGTTGGCGCGATCGACGATGCGACGGGAGAGCTGCTCCCCGGCGCGCACTTCGTCGAACAGGAGTGCGCCGCCGCCTATCTGCGCGTGCTGCACGCGATCGCGACCACCTGCGGGCTGCCGGGGAGCATCTACATGGACCAGCACGGCGCGCTCAAGCGCAACGATGACCACTGGACCTTGGCGGAGGAGCTGCGCGGTCGCCAGGATCCGACGCAGGTGGGCGGGGCGCTCGAGGCCCTCGCGATCGCCTGTATCTACGCGCTCTCCCCGCAGGCGAAGGGCCGCGTCGAGCGGCTCTGGGGCACCCTGCAGGATCGCCTCACCTCGGAGCTGCGCCTCGCGCAGGCCCGCACCGTGGCGGACGCGAATGCGGTCCT
>VBKJ01000048.1 GCA_005879795.1 Deltaproteobacteria bacterium | reverse complement strand
TCCAGGAGGCCTACCGCCTGCAGATGGAGGGCGAGCTGGACGCCGCCATCGAGCGCTACCAGCAGTCGATCGCGCTCCACCCCACCGCCGAGGCGCACACCTTCCTCGGCTGGACCTACAGCTTCCAGGGGCGGCTCGAGGACGCGATCGCGCAGTGCAAGGAGGCGATCGCGGTCGATGCCGACTTCGGGAATCCCTACAACGACATCGGCTCGTACCTGATCAAGCTCGGGCGTCTCGACGAGGCGGTCCCCTGGCTCGAGGCGGCGATCAAGGCGCCACGCTACGAGCCGCGCCACTACCCGCACTGCAACCTGGGGCAGGTCTACTGGGCGCAGGGGCTGCTCGCGAAGGCGGCGAACGAGTTCGAGCGCGCGCTCGCGATCGAGCCGGGGTATGCGTACGCGCGCGCGGCGCTGGCGGCGATCCGCAAGCAGCTGAACTGAGGGGGGGCCGAGGTCGTAGCGGGGTGCGGCGGCGGGGCCGGCCCCGGCGCTCCCGCTCGGGCGCCGACGCCCGTCGCGCGCGCACACTGCACGCAGCGCGCGGCGCCCTCGAAGGTCGCGGCGGGGCCGCCCCGGCCGCCGCTACGCTCACGCTCGCGGCCCCCGCCGCCCCCCAAAGGGACCGGAGCCCGTTGACACGGCCCGCGGGCACGCGCACGGGTGAGCGATGCAGCTGGGCGTCGTCCTTCGCAACATGGGGGCGCAGTCGACGCGGGAGACGCTGGTCGCGGCGGCGCGGGCGGCGGACGCGCTGTCGGCGGTCGCGGATCTCTGGGTGGTCGATCACATCGCGATCCCGCCCGACGACGCCGAGGGCTCGGACGGGCGCTACCTGGACCCGCTCGCCACGCTCGCCTACTTGGCCGGCGTGACGACGCGCGTCGGCCTCGGCACGGCCGTCCTCGTGCTGCCCTACCGGCCCGCGCTGCCGACGGCGAAGTGGATCGCGACGGTGCAGGAGCTGTCGGGCGGGCGGTTCCGCCTCGGGGTCGGCGTCGGGTGGATGGCGGCCGAGTTCCGTGCCGTGGGTGTCGACCACCGCCGGCGCGGCGCGCTCACCGACGCGACGCTCGCCTTCCTCGACCGCTGCTTCGCGGCGGACGTCGTCGAGGCGAACGGGCAGCCGTTCCTCTTTCGGCCGCGGCCGCCGCGCCCGCCACTCTTCATCGGCGGGGCGCCGCCGCACGCCTTCCGCCGCGCCCTCGCGCACGGCGCGGGCTGGATGCCGATCGGCCTCGACCCCGAGGCGCTCCGGCCACTGGCCGCCGATCTGCGCGCGCGGGCCGCGGCCAAGGGCCTGCCCGCCCCGGAGGTCGCCGCCCTGACCCGCCTCCCGCTCGCCGACCCCGGCGCCGCGCGCGACCTCCTCGTGCGCTACGCCGAGGCGGGCGCGACGCGCGTGATCCACGGCGAGCGCTACGGGGACGTGCCCGCGTTCCAGGCGATGCTCGATCGCCTGGCGCGCGTGTCGTGAGCCTCAGGGCAGGAGCTGGAGCCCGAGGAAGACCTGCAGCCCGCAGAGGAGGAGCGCCGCGGCGCCGAGCAGGGGATGGATCGTCCGCGCCCGCCGGTCGACCCGGATGCGGCGCGAGAGGAGCGCCGCCGCGGTGAGACAGGCCATGATGGCGCTGCCGACGGCGAAGTGCGTCTCCGCGGCGTCCTCGACGTCCGGGGTGAGCCACTCGACCGTCGCCAGGCCGGCGAGCCAGTTGAGCAGGAAGAGCGTGTAGAGCCACGGCCCCAGCGCCGCGTGGCGGCGGCGGGCGCGGTCGGCGCCCGGCCGCGCCGAGCGGCTGCGCACCCCGAGGCTCGCCGCGTACGCGGCGAGCGCGATCGCCACGAGGCCGACGATGGGATGCAGGTACGCCAGGCGGCGTCCCGTAGCATACCGGCGGGCGACTGCGATAGGAGGACGGCGATGGGGGACCTGCTCGCCGCCCTCGCCGCGCGCGTCGCCGGGGTGCCCTACTGCGCCCGGCTCGGCATCGTGGTGGAGGCGATCGCGCTCGACCGCGCGCGCGTCCGCGTCCCGTACCAGGACGAGAACTCGAACCCCGGGAGAGCGCTCCACGGCGGCGTGCCCGCCTCTACCATCGACATCGCCGGCGTGCTCGCGGCCGCGACGGGGCTCGCGGACGGGCCCGTGTTCGACGCCGGGACGCTCGATCTCTCCGTCGACTACCTCGCCGCCGCCATCGGCGAGGACATCGTCGCCGAGGCGGAGGTCCTCCGGCGCGGCAAGGAGATCGTCTACGCCGACGTGGACGTGCGCAACGACGGCGGCAAGCGCATCGCGAAGGGGCTGGTCACGTACCGCGCGCTCGACCGTCCGCCGGCCGGTCAAGAGCGCCAGCGGGTGACGCGCGCCGAGCCCACGGCGGCGGGCGGGCAGGTGCCGAAGCTCGCGCGCGCCCTCGTGTCGGTGCCGTTCATGGCGAGCCTCGGCCTCGCCATCACGCACATGCACGACGGCCAGGCCGTCATCCGGATGCCGCTCACGCCCGACAAGACCGACCACGAGGGCGCGATCCACGAGGGCGCGCTCGCCGCGCTCCTCGACACCACCGGCGCGATGGCGTCGTGGTCGATTGCCGGCCTCGACCTCCGCTACAAGGCCTCGACGGTCGGCATCCACGTGAGCTATCACGCCCCGGCGCGCGCCGACGTGATCGCCGAGGCGCGCACCTGGCGGCGGAACGACGAGATCTTCCTGAACCAGGTGACGGTGAGCGAGCGAGGCTCGGGGCTGGTGGTCGCGACCGGCACGGTCACGTACCGGATCGTCGTGCCCTGACCCAGGGCGCGCCGCGTCCGGCCCATCCGGGTGCGTCCTCATGCGCACGCGAGCCCGCGCTCGCGGCGCGGCCCCGGGCGAACGGCACGCCCGTGCCTCCTCGCGGTCGCCCACCAGCTGCGGCCTGCCTGACTGCGCGGGCGGATCAGCGAGTGATTTCAAGTACTTACATGTCGACTAGATCTACGGCCTCCTTCCATGCTGGACATCCGGGGTCGAATCGGCGAAAGGAGCCCACCAGGGAGGAGGAGCATGTCGATGGTCCGTCGCCCACAGCCCACCCTCACGAGGCTGCTGCTCGCGGCCGTGTCGCTCGTGGCAGCGCTCGGCTCGAGCGCGGATGCCCAAACGTGCGCAGCGATCGCGTGCGGCGACACCATGAGCGGGGCGCTGTCCGTGAGCGGCGAGATGGACTGCTACCAGTTCTCCGCGGGCATGGGCGAGACCGTTAGCATCACGACCCAGGTGACCGCGGGCGTCTTTCAGCCGTGCTGGCGCCTGCAAGGGCCGACGGGCCCGCTCGACCCCGCCGTCTGTGGGCAGGCTACGCGAACGCTGCCGGCAGCGGGAACCTATACGATCGAGGTGTTCGACCCCAACATGAGGACCGGCGCCTACGACGTGAACCTGGTGGTGGTGTCGGATACTCCCTCGAACTGCGGCGAGCCGCTCGTCTGCGGGCAGACCCCGCCCCGGAACATCACGAGCGTGGGCGAGAGCGACACCTATCGCTTCGTCGCGGCGGCGCACGAGACCGTCAGCATCACCGCGCAGGAGACCGGCGGCGGGTTGAGCGCCTGCTGGGAGCTCTACGATCCGATGGGACAGTCCCTCGGCACGGCCTGCGGGCAGGGCGAGAAGACGCTGGCCTTCGCGGGCGGCTATACGATCCGGGTCTTCGACGGCAGCTACACGAAGACGGGCTCCTACGACGTAAACCTGGTTTTCGTCTCGGACACGGCGTCGAACTGCGGGGAGCCGATCGCCTGCGGGCAGACCCTGCCGCGCAGCATCGCGGACGTCGGGGAGAGCGGCACCTTCCAGTTCCTCGCCGTCGCCGGCGAAACCATCAGCATCACCGCGAAGGCGACGGGCGGCGGGATGTCCGCCTGCTGGAACCTCTACGACCCACAGGGCAGCGCCGTGGCGAGTGCGTGTGGCCAGGAGGAGAAGACGCTCGCCTTCGCAGGCAACTACACGATCCGCGTGCACGACGTCGCAGACTCGAAGACGGGCACCTACGACGTGAACGTCGTGGTGGTGTCGGATTCGGCCGCGAGCTGCGCGCAAGCCGTCACGTGTGGACAGAGCCTTCCCGGCAGCATCCACGACGTGGGGCAGAGCAACACCTACAAGTTCAGCGTGGAGGCCGGCGAGACGGTGAGCATCACCGCGCACCAGACGAGCGCCTTCCTCGTCGCTTGCTGGGAGCTCTACGACCCGGAGGGCATCTCGGTGGTCGGAGCCTGCGGGCAGACCGAGAAGACGCTGGCGGTCGCCGGCACGTACACGATTCGCGTCTCCGACAGCGGGGACAACGAGACCGGGACCTACGACCTCAACCTCGTCGTGGTGTCGGACACGGCCTCGAACTGTGCGCAGGCCATCGCGTGCGGGCAGACCCTGGCCGCGAGCATCGACGTCGTGGGGCAGAGCAACACCTACAAGTTCAGCACGGGGGCCGGCGAGACCGTCAGCATCACCGCGCGGCAGACGAGCGCCTTCCTGACCGCCTGCTGGAAGCTCTACGACCCCCAGGGTATCTCGGTGTTCGGGGCCTGCGGGCAGGCCGAGAAGACGCTGGCGGCCAGCGGTACCTACACGATCCGCGTCTTCGACAACGCAGACGCGCAGACCGGGACCTACGACCTGAACCGGGTGGTGATCTCGGACACGGCCTCCAGCTGCGCACAGCCGATCCTCTGTGGGGAGACCCTCGCTCGAAACATCGCCGCCACCGGCGAGAGCGACACCTATCGCTTCGTCGCGGCGGCGGGTGAAGCGGTCAGCATCACCTCGCGCGAGACGGCCGGGTTCCTCACCGCGTGCTGGGAGATCTACGATCCCCAGGGTATCTCCCTCGGTACGGCCTGCGGGCAGACGGAGAAGACGCTGGCGGTGGCGGGCGGCTACACCATCCGCGTCTCCGACAACGACGACACGGAGACCGGCACCTACGACGTGAACCTGGTCGTGGTCTCGGAGACCGCGCACAACTGCGCGCAGCCTCTCGCCTGCGGGGACGTGCGCACGGGCTCGCTCGACCTGAAGGGCGAGAGCGACACCTACCGGGTGAGCGGGCAGGCGGGCGACGTCGTGAGGATCGAGACCAAGACGGTCGGCGGGATGCTGAACGCCTGCTGGAAGTTCTACGATCCCAGCGGCGCGTCGCTCGGGGGCGTGTGCGGAGCCGACTCGCGGACGCTCGCGACCAGCCTCGGGGGCTACACGCTCCGCGTGTTCGACGCCGGAGAGACCCAGACGGGGGACTACCAGGTGACGCTGTGCAACCCCACGACGACCACGACGACGACCGTGCCCGAGACCACGACCAGCACGACGCTCACTGGCGGCGGCGCGCAGACGGTCTCGGGGACGACGCTCCTCCTCCGGGACAAGAGCGGCGTGCCCCGGAAGCGCGGGCTGGTCGTGGTCTCCAGGGACACGTCCTTCACGAACGCGGGTCCGGGCACGGCCGACGACCCGACGCTCTTCGGCGGGAGCCTGCGCGTCCTGTCGAACGCCGGTGGGTTCGACTCGACCTACCCGCTCGGCGCGGCCGGCTGGCACCCGCTCAAGCGGCGCGATCCGTCGAAGGGATGGCGGTACCAGGCGCAGAGCCCCATCGCGACGATCATCGTGAAGCCGGGCAAGCTGGTGAAGGGCGTGGGCCACGGCGCGGGGCTGGGTCATTCGCTCGCCACCGACCCGACGCCGGTCGACGTCGTATTGACGCTCGGCAGCCGCCGCTACTGCCTCGAGTTCGGCGGTCAGACGCAGTTCGAGGCGGGGAAGAAGTACGTGGCGAGGAACGCGCCGGCTCCGGGAGGGTGCCCGTAGGCACGACGCGCGCGCTGGCCCACGCGCCTCAGTGGATGGCGGCCGCGATGCGTACGAGACGTGCCACGCGCTCGTGGATCTGCTCCGCGTCGGGCGCCCCCGGGGCGAGCTCGAGGTAGCGCCGGAAGTCGTCCAGCGCCGCGCCGAAGCACTCGAGGCGCTCGTAGAGGAGGCCGCGCATGCGCAGCTCGTCGGCGGAGTCCGGCACGAGCACGAGGAGGAGCTCGGCCGCCGCCAGCGCGTGCGCGTGGTCGTTCCGGTCGAGGTAGACGCCCAGCAGGTTGCGCAGCATGCGGGTGAGGATGCCGGGCGTGTCGGCCGTCGCGAGCGCCTCGGGCGGCAGCGCGGGCGCGCCGCTGCCGAGGAAGGTGCGATAGCGGGCGAGGAGCTCGCGCTCGCCGATCGGGCGGCCGCTGAAGAAGGGGTCCAGGAGGACCGGGCCGCGGCTGCCCGCCACGCGTACGAGGAAGTGACCCGGAAACGCGACGCCCTCGATGCCGAGGCCCAGGCGCACGCCGGTCTCGATCAGCAGGACGGAGAGGCTGATGGGGATGCCCGTGCGGCGCTCGAGGACGTCGTTCAGGTAGCTGTTGCGCGGGTCGTAGTACTCCTCCTGGTTGCCGCGAAAGCCGCACTCGCCGAAGAGGTAACCCGCGAGCTCGGTGACCGCGGCCTCCGGCGAGGCCCGGGGAAAGAGGCGCGGGCGGACAGCGGCCGCCAGGTCGTCGAGCTGCCGGACGTACGGCGCCGGGTCGAGGTCCGGGTAGGCGATGCGCGCAATCGCGAGTGCGGCGCGGGCGAGGTCGGTCTGCCCGCCGGCGGCGAGGAGCGCGGCGAAGTCCTGCCGCAGGCCGCCCATCCGCGCCGCTTGCTAGCACACGCGGCCGGCCGCTGCCATCAGCGCGGCTCGCAGAGCTCCACCACGTTGCCGTCGGGATCGCGGATCCAGAGCTGGGGGCCGCCGAAGTGGAGGTACGGGATGCGGCGCGCGTCGAGCGTCTGCCGCACCCGCTCGACGCTGTCCACCCGCAGCGCGAGGTGCGGATCGGTGGGGTCGATGTCCTCGAACATCTTCTGCTGCTGGATGAGATGGAGCTGCGCGCCGCCCAGGTCGTACCACGCGCCGGGAAAGCCGAGATCCGGCCGCGGCGCCAGCCGCAGGCCGAGCAGGCCCTCGTAGAAGGCGCGCGCGCGGGCGAGGTCCGCGATGCGGACGGAGGCGTGATCGAGGCTGCGGGCCTGCACGTCGTTCATGCGACCTCCAGATCGTCGACGCGGAAGGTCGCCTCCGGGCCCATCCCGAACCACGACCCGATCCACGCCATCCAGTATTTGTGCGCCAGGAGCTCGCGGATGCGCCCCTCGAGCGCGGGATCGGTGACGACGCTCACCCGGCCGCGCACCCCGAGGTCGCCCATCGCGAGGACGACCTCGGGCGTCCTGCGCACGTTGCGCACCCAGTCGCGCCTCGCGTTCAGGGTCGCGAGATAGAGGGTCGTGCCGTCGACCACGAACCAGATCGGGACCGAGTGCGGCTTGCCCGTCCGCCGCCCGCGCGTGGTGATGCGGAGCGTGCTCCGGTCCTTGACCGCGGCAAGCCGGGCGGCGAGATCGGCCATCGCCGCGACCATACCACGCCCCGCCGCCGTGGCGGTACGCGTCCGCGCCGAGGCGTGAGGAGCTTCCGGGCCGGGGTCGCGGGCGGCCGCGATGGCCCGCCGGCCCGCGCGCGCACGCTTCGTCGCGCTCTGCCCCCTGTGCTACAGATCCTGCGGCCGATGCAGAAGCCCCGCCTGCGAGGTCGTGTACTAGGGGGAGGTGTCGCGATGAAGCCGCTCCTCTGCGCGGTGGCGCTCGCCGTCTTCCTCGCTCCCGCCCGCGCAGCCTACATCGACAGCAACGAGGCGGTCTCCGCCGAGGCGCAGATGGACGGCGGCGGCTGCTACCCGATCGCGAAGCATCCGCGGGTCACCGATCAGCTCACGCTGATCAATCCCGAGTGGGCGGCGATCGACGTCGGCCCGCACGCCCCGCCCGACGCCGACCCGATCACGCTCCACGGGACGGTGTCGCTCGCGAAGATCAACGAAGGCGGCGACTTCTCCGGCAACCACCTGACCGACGACCAGAACACCTTCCTGGACGTCGACCCCGCCGACATGGCGTTCGTCGCGACCGGCAACGTCGGTCCCAAGGGCGAGGAGGCGGGCCAGCTCGAGTTCGAGCTCGAGATCGGCAGCTATCCCCTTTTCGCCTGGGCCGGCACGGGCGATCGCATGACCACCGTCGGCCGCTGGATATGGGACTGCGGCCACGGCGACCCCGCCCCCGAGGGCGCGTGCTCGGTCACGACGGCGCAGGCCTGCGTGCTCGACAGCGACTGCGCAGCGCCCGCCTGCGTCGCCTGCATCGCCGGCGAGAACTGCATCGGGACCGTCTTCAACTACCACAGCGAGCTCCATCCCCCGCAGGCGGTCGCGGTGAGCCGCCTCGGCGCCGGCCATGCGTTCTCTCGCCGGCGCAAGGGCGGACGTCTCGCGACCCGCACCGACGTGTGGCTCACCCCCAACGGCGGCGGCGCCGGCGACCGGTGCGTCGTCACGCACCGCGCGCACCCGTTCGATCTCGTCACCACCACGGAGTGCTTCCCGCTCTCCCAGCCGCTCGCGAACGTCAACGCGACCGACTTCGAGTTCGACATCCCGCTGCCGCCGCGCCCGGCCGGGAGCCGGGGCCTCCCGCGCATCAAGGTGATCGACCAGACGCCGCACGGCCTCCCGCGGGCGAGGGTCCGGACGACCCTCGTCGACGGCACGCCGCCGCACGTGCACGCCGTGGTCGACATGACGTCCCGGGTGCGCGGGCGGCTGCCGAGCATGGTCGGCAAGACGATCTTCACCGGCTGGCGGCGCGACGAGACGCCGGTCACGCGGCTCCTCGTCCACGTGACGGCGATCGAGATCCTGAACCCGCTCAAGCCCGTCGCGCCCGCCATGGCGGAGAAGAAGCGCTGCTCCGTGACGACAACGCAGGACTGCAGCGTCACGCCCTGCCCGCGGGGCGAGCAATGCCTCACGCTCGGCGGCCCGATCCCGGGCTGGGAGGTCTTCTTCGAGACCAATGGCGACTGGCAGCGGCTCACGGGCCTGGAGACCGTCATGACGCCGGGCACGATCTCCGAGGACCTCGGCTTCGACACCGCGCTGCCGGCGAGCGGCACGCTGCGGCTCCACGGGTCGGGACGGAGCCTCGACTGCCGCGAGGGGCAGCTGTACGGCACGTCCCTCCGGCGGACGCTCGAGCTCTACGGCCTCGACGACGGGCCCAAGTGCCTGCAGGCCGACAGCCACGACGTCGGCGACTTCGAGGTCTCGTTCGGCGGCCCGGAGTTCGGAACCGGCGGCAGCTCGCTGAGCTACGTCACGTCGAGCGTCGGCGGCGCGGGCGGCTCCTGCTCGACCACGATGAGCCAGCTCTGCCTGGGCGACGACGACTGCCCGAGCGGAGTGACGTGCGCCGTGACCGGCGGGTCGTACCGGCTGCACTACACGATCAGCCGGCAGTAGGCGCCCGAGCGTCGCCCGCGTCTGCCGGAGCGCGCGCCCTTTTTCGTCCGCGCGCGGGGTGTGCTAGACGCGGCCCGTGTCGCTCAGGGACAAGGCCGCGATCGTCGGCCTGGGCCAGCTCCCCTTCGCCAAGGACATCGGCCGCCCGGAGGAGGTGACGGCGCTCGAGGCCGCGAAGCTGGCGCTCGAGGACGCCGGGCTCCGGCCGTCGGACATCGACGGCATGACGAAGTGGAGCATCCAGCTCACCTCCGAGAACGCCATCGCGCGCAGCCTCGGCATCCCCAACCTGCGCTTCTTCGGCGAGGTGGGCTACGGCGGGGGCGGGGGGTGCGGCGTGGTCGGGCACGCGGCCGCCGCGATCGCGGCGGGCATGGCGCGCTGCGTGCTCGTCTACCGCTCGCGGAACCGCGGCTCGGGCGGGCGGCCGTGGGCCGGGACCTCGCGTGAGCGCGACAACATCGCCGCCGAGACCAACGAGACCGCGCTCTTCTCGCCCTACGGCTTCGTCCGCCCGGTCGACCAGGTTGCGATGTTCGCGCGCCGCTTCCTCCACGAGCGCGGCTACACGTCGCGGCACCTCGCCTGGATCGCGGTCGCCTGCCGCCGGCACGCGACGAACAACCCCGTTGCCATGATGCGCGAGCCGATCACGGTCGAGGACCACCAGCGGTCGCGGCTCATCTCCGACCCGCTCCGCCTCCTCGACTGCTGCCTCGAGACCGACGGCGCCGCGGCGGTGATCGTCGCGGCCTCCGACCTGACACGCGACCTCCGTCAGAAGCCCGCCTACGTCATGGCGGCCGCGCAGGGCATGGGACCGCGCAACTGGACCATGAACAACTACTTCAAGGACCCGCTCCTCGAGTCGCCGGGCGCCTACGCGGCGCGCGACCTCTGGCGCATGGCGGGTGTGGGGCCGAAGGACGTGCAGGTGGCGCAGCTCTACGACGCCTTCACGCCCCTCGTGCTCGCCTCGCTCGAGGAGTACGGCTTCTGCAAGGCGGGCGAGGCCGGCGCCTTCGTCGAGGACCATGGGCTCGAGCTGGGCGGGCGCCTCCCGTGCAACACGAGCGGCGGGAGCCTCTCCGAGGCGTACGTCCACGGCATCAACCTGATCATCGAGGCGGCGCGGCAGATCCGCGGCACGTCGCTCAACCAGGTGCCGGGCGCGAAGCTCTCGCTCGTGACCAGCGGCAACATGGTACCGACGGGCGCGCTGCTGCTCCGCGGTGACTCCTAGCATGGCCGACGAGTTCGTCCGCCGCACGGGCGGTCCCGACTGGGTGCCCTACTGGGCCGCGGCTCGCGCGCGCGAGCTTCGCTTCCAGCGCTGCACGGGCTGCCGGGGCTGGCGGCATCCCCCGGGTCCCATGTGCCCGCACTGCCTCTCGCTCGAGAGCGAATGGGCCCGCGCGAGTGGGCGGGCGCGGCTCCTCTCGTGGGTCGTCGTCCACCCGCCCGTGCTGCCGGCGTGGAAGGAGCGCGTCCCCTATCCCGTCGTGCTGGTCGAGTGCGAGGAGGGCGTGCGCACCATCGGCGGGCTCGTCGGGGCGACGGCCGACCAGCTCCGCATGGACATGCCGATGGTGGTCGACTTCGCGCCCTCGCCGGATGGGGACCTCGTGCCGCAGTGGCGGCCGGCGTGATGATGCGCCCCGCCGAGTGGCACGAGCGGCAGCGGCGCTGAGCCACCGGCGACGTATCCTGGGAGCCCACCCATCCGTCATTCACCAGTGAGAGGAGAAGAGGCCATGGGTGACCTCGAGCTTCCGGACGCGCTCCGGGACGAGCTGCGCGCGGCCTGGCACCGCTACATCGATCTCAAGGAGGACAGCCATGATCAACCGCCCCGACAGCCTGCGCATCGCGCGTACCTTCGCCGCCCCACGCGAGCGCCTGTACCGCGCCTGGACGGACGCGGCCGAGATGGCGCGCTGGTACAGCCCCGCCGATGGGATGACGCTCTCGATCGACGCGCTCGAGGTGCGTGTCGGCGGCCGCTACCAGGCGACGTCCGGTATGCCCGGTGAGACGCCGTTCGTCGAGGCCGGCGAGTACCGCAAGGTCGAACCGGGCCGTTTGCTCGAGTTCGACATGAGCCTCGCCCGCGGCGGCACGGTCTTCTCGCGCACGCGGTGCACGGTCGAGTTCCTCGACCGCGGCGTGGGCACGCAGCTCGTCCTCACCGACGAGGGCGACGGCGCCGGGGAACACGCCACCGGGTGGGGCCCCGCGCTGGACCATCTGGCGCAGCTGCTGGGCTAGGCAGCCCCGAGCCCCGCGCCCATCAGGTCCACGAAGTTGTCGCAGTATGGATCACGCCGCCGAACCAGAGCTCTCGCGGTAGGAGCCGCGCGCCCGCGGCCTCGAGGCGGCCGAGAACGTGCGCGCCAGCCGACGTTCGACGGGCGGGCCTTCACGGAGGGCCTGCAGGTCGACGTCTCCCGAGGCCGAGGACACCGAGAAGGCACCACGCGGCGAGGCTGAGTATCGCCCCGGCTGGTACCGCCCGCGAGCGGTATACGAAGCGAATGCGGTGCCTCCCGGCGGGAACGGGCACGCCACGGAAGAGGTGGTTCGTCGCCAGCACGGGGGCCGGGGATCCATCGACGGTCGCCTCCCAGCCCACGGCGAAGGTGTCGGTGAGGACGACGAGCCCGGGCGCGCCGCAATTCGCTTCGATCTCGACGACGTGCGGCTGGTCGATGACGATGGTCACCGGATGGCCATGCGGCGCCGTCGGATCGTCGGGCAGCGGCGCGGTGCCTTCGACGTAGCTCGCTTCGAGAGGATCGAAGTCCGGGCGGACGAGCTCGGGCAGCACGAGGGGCGATTGGGCGAGCGTCGGCCGCGTACGGTACGTGACGTACGCGCGCGGGACCGCGCGCGGGTTCTCGAGGAGCCTCACGCCGGGCGCCTCGAAGGCCCGCGGTTGCATGCCGATCGACTGCAGCGCGTCGGCGAGCCCCTCGCCGTATGGCACGACGACGTAGCGGACGCTCGCGAGATCGAGCAGGCGAGCCCGGGTGACGAGCTGTTTCATGTCGCGCACCCACTCCAGCGGTGAGCCCACGCCGCCGAAGAGGAACGTCAGGTAGTCCCTCTGGCGCGCGAGATAGAGCGGCTCGGCGTCCTGGAACGAGCGCACGCCGTGCAGGGTAGCGAGCCGCGGCGCGAAGCCCGGCACGACGAAGTTAGCGGCGACCCAGATGCGCGCGTCGCCCTGCAGGCCCGCGAGCGTCGCAAAGGCAGCGTCCTGCCGATGGATCTCGCGCGCCTGCTCGGCCCCGTACGGGAGCTGGCCGGGCCACGACTCGATCCCGAGCGTAGAGAGCGCCACCACGAGGGCACCGAGCGCATGCGAGAGC
>VBKJ01000047.1 GCA_005879795.1 Deltaproteobacteria bacterium | reverse complement strand
CATGCCGGCCGCATGGTGACGAATTACCACGTCGTGTCGAAGCTCGTGCTCCACCCCGATCGCTATGTCGCCGAGCGCGTCGACCACCTCGGCGCTGCGGAGACGGTACACATCGAGGCGGTCGACGCGGTCCACGACCTGGCGGTTCTGCGCGGCGCCTCCGCCCCACGAACTGCTCTCGAGCTCATGGACGGGGAGCCCGCCCACGGCACGCGGCTCTACGCGATGGGACATCCGCACGACCTGGGTCTCAGCATCGTCGAGGGCACATACAACGGCCTCCTCGAGCACTCGCTCTACCAGCGTCTGCACTTCACCGGCTCGCTCAACCCGGGCATGAGCGGCGGACCGACCGTGACCGCGCGCGGAGAGGTGGTGGGCGTCAACGTCCGCTCCGCCGGCAACCAGGTGAGCTTCCTCGTCCCGATCGCGCTCGCCCGGGCGCTGCTCGGTGGCCCCGCGCTCGCGGGCGAGCGCCCTCCGCCCAGGTGGCTCGACGTCGTGCGCGACCAACTGCTCGCGCACCAGGAGACCTACTTCGCCACCCTGCTCGCGGCCGACGCGCTTCCCGCGGTCACGCTCGGGGGCATCGTGCTGCCCGGCAAGCTCGCGCCATTTCTGCGCTGCTGGGGCGACGCGGCACGCGATGAGTCGAAGCCGTACGCCGTCATCACCCAGGAGTGCGCGACTGACGACTACGTCTTCGTCTCGGATCAGCTTCTCTCGGGCGTGGTGCGGTACCGTCACCATGTGCTCACCACCGAGGAGCTCAACACCTTCCAGTTCCATGCGCTGTTCTCCGATTACTTCGGCACGCACTACGGGGAGTTCTACGGCAATGAAGAGGAGGTCACCGCGTTCCGCTGCCGGCAGCGGCTCGTGCGCAACCGAGACGTCCCGATGAAGGTGGCGCTCTGCTTGCGGGCCTATCGCCGGCTGCCCGGGCTCTACGACGCCGTGCTCAGGGCGGCCGTGCTCGGAGCGAGTACGCGCGGAGCCGAGACTTCACTCGCACTGTCGGGCGTGAGCGCCGCAACGGTGCAACGGGTGGTCGGCCGCTACCTCGGGGTGATCGAGTGGGCGAAGTGATCTTCCTCGAGGTGCTCGACCGGCGGGGGCGGCTCCTCGACCGGCACCGGATCGACCGCTGTCCGATCACGATCGGTCGAGCGTACGCCAACGACGTCATCGTCGATGATCCGTACGTCTGTCCGACGCATCTCCGCCTCCTACGCACCGACGATGGCGCGCTCCGGGTGGAGGATCTGGGCAGCGTGAACGGGACCCACGGCGATCCTGACGGAGCGCGCATCTCGCGCGCGCCGCTTCCCTCGGACGGGCGGGTGCGCATCGGGAACACGGTTCTCCGCTTCCGCCGCGACGATGCGTCGGTGCCGCCGGCGCTGGTCCAAATCCACGGTGCAAGCGGTTCTACCCGCCTCACCCGCGCCCCCGTCGCGCTTGCGAGCTGGCTCATAGTCGCCGTGCTGCTGATGAACTCGGTGCTCATCGAAGGGTACGAGCGGCCACAGGGCTGGAGGGTGGCGGGCCTCGGGATCCTCTTCGTCGTCGGGATATCGGTCTGGGCCGCAGCCTGGGCGCTCGTCACGCGCGTGGTGACCCACGATTGGCGCTTCCTCGCCCATACGTCCGTCGCGTGCATATTTCTCGGGCTGGACCTGATTGGAGACACGGTCCAGGGGTACGTCAGGTTCATCGGCGCCGGAACCTGGTCCGGTACCTTGCTCAGTGTCGCCTGTAACGCCGGCCCGGTGGGCTGGCTCTTCAGCGCGCACCTCGCCCTGGTCGGTACGATGAAGGCACCCAAGCGCCTGGCCGTTGCGACCGTGGCCGCGCTCTGCCTCCTCGGGTTGTTCACCTTCGCGTCACGCTGGAACTCGTTCGAGTTCTCCAGGCAAATCCATTTCGATGCCGCGCTACGGCCCCTCCCCCGGGCATGGATTCCGGGTGCACCGGTGGAGGCGATCCTGGCAGAGGTACTGGATCTCGAAGGCGAGGTCCGGCAGCTCGCGACGCAGAAGCCGCGGGCCGCCGCGTGGCTGGCAGGACTCGAAGAGGGGGACAGCGAGCTCGGTTCGCAACGAAACGAGGGGAGGGTCCGACAGCACCGCGCCACGGGAAGGTTTGACCCACCCGGCCAAAACCGTTAGGAATTACTAGCTTGGGAGGCCGGTGGCGGCGGACTCCGCGCCAGCGGCACCCGCCTTCCGACGCTCGCCGGCAGGTCGAGAGAGGACCCACTCGATGGCGACAGTGATCACCAGCGAATGCATCAACTGCGGCGCCTGCGAGCCGGAGTGCCCGAACACCGCCATCTACCAGGGCGGGGTGGAGTGGCAGGCGCCCGACGGCTCGATGCGTCCGGCCCTCTCCAACGACATCTTCTACATCGTCCCCGAGAAGTGCACCGAGTGCGTCGGCTTCTACGACCAGGAGGCGTGCGCCAAGGTCTGCCCGGTCGACTGCTGCGTGCCCGACCCCGAGCGGCCGGAGAGCGAGGCGGCGCTCCTCGAGCGCGCCCGGGCGCTCCATCCCGACAAGACGATCCCCGACGACGCGCCCTCCCGTTTCAAGAAGGAGGGCGCCGCCGCGCCGGCCACGAACGGACACGACGTGGCCGGGGCCGCCCCGGCCCCGGCGACGTCGCCGGCGCCGAAGCCCGCGCCGGCCAAGGCCGCGGCGCCGGCGGCGCCGAAGCCGACGGCCGGCCTGCGCGGACGCGTCGAGAAGCCGGTCGCGAAGCCCCCCGCCGCGCCGCGCCCGGCGCGCTCCTTCGCGGGCGAGCTGCCGGTCGACTTCGATCAGCTCCTGGCCGAGCTCGGCGCGCCGCGCCGGCGGCTCGGCTCGCGGCTCGCCGCGCTGCCGCTCGCGCTCCTGGCCGCCGGGCAGGGGCTCCTCGGCGCGCTCGGAGCGCGCGGGCAGGAACGCATCGACGCGGCCATCGCCGACCGCCGCTTCTTCAACCCCCAGCTCGCCACCGCGGCCAACGTGTTCCTGAACATGGTGATCTACCCGGTCGCGATCCTGGGGCTCGCGGTCGGCACGGGACGCGCGGACCTCTTCAGCCTGGGCGTCCACAAGTGGATCTTCCTCGGCCTCGCTCTCGCCTTCGCCGAGGCCGCGTTCCGGATGCGCGAGAGCCTCTTCGGCGGCGTCCCGTTCGGCGAGGCGCGGGTCCGCGGCGCGCTCTACGCGCCGCTCGTGTGGCCGCTCGGCCGCCTGGTCGTGCTGCTCGCGGGTGCGCGCGGCGCCGGGAGCGGGGTCGGCTTCGACGGCTTCTACGGCGGGAAGGCGCACTTCGACGAGAAGGTCGAGCGCGAGCGCCGCTACGGCTCGATCTACAAGGTCGTGGACCGCGACGATGCCTACATCCTCCGCCTCGAGTTTCCACGCCGCCTCCCGCCCTCGTCGCTCGCCGACGAGCTCGGGCTCCCGCCCGAGATGCCCGACTACGACTACGAGCTCAGCCTGCAGGACGGCGCCTTCGTGGTTCACGGGCGTGTCATCGACCCGCAGGTGCGCAAGCTCACGGCCGTCGCGCCTGCCTTCCCGCCCGAGTTCACGACGCGTGTCGCGCTGCGCGACCCGGTCGCCGGCTTCCGACACCGCTACCGGGACAAGACCCTCGAGGTCATCCTCCCCAAGGCTGGAGCGTAGGCCCTGCCGGCGAGCGCCGTCCTCGGCTGCGGCCGCCACCTGCCAGCGCGGGCCGTCAGCAACGAAGAGCTCGCGGGCGCGCTCGGCGCCTCGGCCGCGCGGCTGGCGGAGTTGACGGGGGTGACGCGCCGGCATCACGCCGACGACGGCCACGGGCCCTCGGACCTGGCGCGCGAGGCCGCGCTCCACGCGCTCGCCGGCGCCGGCCTCGAGCCCGCCGACGTCGATCTCATCGTGTTCGCCACCATGACGCCGGACGTCGCCTTCCCCGGCTCGGGCTGCTACCTGCAGGACAAGCTCGGCTTCCGGACGGTGGGCGCGCTCGACGTGCGCGCCCAGTGCGCCGGCTTCCTCTTCGCGCTCGCCACGGCGGATCGCTTCGTACGCGGGGGGGCCGCGGGGTGCGTGCTGGTCGCGTGCGCCGAGGTCCACTCGACCGCCCTCGACTACTCGCCGAGCGCAGCCGCGGTGACGCCGTACTTCGGGGACGGCGCCGGCGCGGTCGTGCTCGGCGCGGCGCGCACGCCGGGCGTGCTCGCTGCCGTCCTGCACAGCGACCCCGACGGCCTGGAGCGCTTCTGGTGCGAGTTCCCCGCCAGCCGTCACTACCCCGCGCGCATGGACCGAGAGGCCTATCGCGCCGGCCGCCACTACTATCGGCTCGATGCCGCGGCCGTGCACCCGCAGGCACGCGCGGCACTCGCCGGCGTGACGCACGAGGTCCTCGACTGCGCCGGTGTGGGGGCCGACCGCGTGGCGCTCTTCCTCGTGCACTACCTCGACGCGCGCGTGGCGTGCGCGGCGGCGGAGACCGCCCGCCTACCGCGTGAGCGCGTCGTGGCGACCGCCGAGCGTGCGGGCCACATCGCGGCCGCCGGCATCCCGATCGCGCTCGCCGATGCGCTCGCCGCGGGGCGGGTGGGAAAGGGTGACCTCGTCTGCTGCGCGGCCTTCGGCGCGGGCATGTCGTGGGGCGGGGTGCTGCTGCGCCTCTGAGGGGAGGGGACATGGGCGAGACGGTCAACTCCCGTATCCTGGGCCTCGGCCACCATCTCCCCGAGCGGGTGGTGACGAACCACGACCTGACCGAGCTGATGGACACGAGCGAGGAGTGGATCGAGCAGCGGACCGGCATCCGGGAGCGTCGCTTCATCAGGGGGGAGACGAGTGGCGCGGAGCTGGGAGAGCGCGCCGCGCGCGAGGCGCTCCGCTCGGCGGGGATCGCGGCCGAGGACCTCGATCTCATCATCCTGGGCTCGCTCTCGCCCGACGTCGACTTCCCGGGGACGGCCTCGTTCCTGCAGCGCAACCTCGGCGTGCGCGGCATGCCGGTCATCGACGTGCGCAACCAGTGCTCGGGCTTCGTCTACATGCTCGCCGTCGCCGACCAGTGGATCCGCACCGGGGGCGCGCGCCACGTGCTGGTGGTGGGCGCCGAGATCCACTCGACCGGCATCGACCTCTCCACGCTCGGCCGCGAGGTGGCGGTCATCTTCGGCGACGGCGCGGGCGCCGCCGTGCTCGGGCCCGAGCCCGACCCGCGCCGCGGCATCCTCTCGACTCACCTCCACAGCGAGGGCAGGTACGCCGAGAAGCTCATCGTCGAGGTCCCGTCGAGCCGCGTGCGGCCGCGGATCACCGAGGACATGCTCGACCAGCCCGGCAGCCGCCTCTGGCCGCGCATGGAGGGGCGCTACGTCTTCAAGCACGCCGTCACGCGCTTTCCCGAGGTCATACGGGAGGCGCTCGCGCACAACGGCTACACCACCGCCGACCTGGACCTCCTGATCCCGCATCAGGCGAACCTGCGCATCAGCCAGCTGGTGGCGATGGGGCTCGAGCTGCCCGAGGAGAAGGTCTTCAACAACATCCAGCGCTACGGCAACACGACCGCCGCCTCGATCCCGATCGCGCTCCACGAGGCCGTGGAGGAGGGGCGCGTCAAGCCGGGCGCGCTGGTCTGCCTGGCGGCTTTCGGCGCCGGCTTCACGTGGGGCGCCGTGCTCATGAGGTGGTGAGCGTGGCCATCGCCCCCGAGCTGCCGCGCGCCGTCCTGCGCGACATGCGGCACGAGGACCTGCCCGCCGTGCTCGAGATCGAGCGCCGCTCGTTCGCGCAGCCCTGGTCGCGCGCCTTCTTCGAGAAGGAGCTGGCGACCCCGTTCGCGCGCCTGGTGGTGACGGTGGAGGAAGCCGTCCCCCGGCCGCAGGTCATCGGCTACACCTGCCGCTGGCGGGTGACCGACGAGGTCCACCTGCTGAACGTCGCGGTCCATCCCGAGCGGCGCGGTCTGGGGCACGGGCGCGCGCTGGTGGCGGCGGTGGTCGCCGAGGCCGAGGTGGCGCGCGCGCGCGTCGTCTACCTCGAGGTGCGGGCCGGGAACGTGATCGCGCGGCGGCTCTACCGCCACCTCGGCTTCAAGGACCTGGGCGTCCGCCGCGGCTACTACGGCCCCGGCCAGGACGCGATCGTGATGGAGCTCAGGCTGGGCGGGCGGTGAGTGCGGGCGGCGTCGATGCGAGCGTCGCGGTCGGCGCGGTCCGGCTGCCGAACCCCGTCATCGCCGCTGCCGGCACCTTCGGCTACGGGACCGAGTTCGCCGCGCTGGTCGACCTGGGCGCGCTCGGCGCGCTCGCGGTGAAGGGGCTCTCGCTCCGGCCCTCGGCCGGGAAACCGGCGCCCCGCCTGCTCGAGACACCGGGCGGCATGCTCAACTCGATCGGCCTCCAGAACATCGGCGTGCAGGCCTTCCTCGCCGATCGCCTCCCGGCGCTGCGTTCGGCTGGGGCACGAGTCATTGCCAACTTCTGGGGCGACAGCCCCGAGGAGTTCGCCGAGTGCGCCGCGCGGCTCGACGGCGCGCCGGGCGTGGTGGCCCTCGAGCTGAACGCTTCGAGCCCGAACCGTCCCGAGTGGGGCGGCATCCTCGCCACCGACCCGCGGGCTCTGGCGGCGATCGTGCGCCCCGTGCGGGCGCGCGTGCGCGCGCCGCTCTGGGTCAAGCTCTCGCCCAACGTGGGCGACATCACGCAGGTCGGACTCGCCGCCGAGGCCGAGGGCGCGGACGCGCTCACCGCCATCAACACGCTGCGCGCGACCGCGATCGACGTGGAGACACGGCGCCCGCGGCTGGCGACCGGCAGCGGCGGTCTCTCGGGCCCCGCCATCAAGCCCGTCGCGCTGCGCATGGTGCAGGAGCTGGTGGGGGCCGTCCGCGTCCCGGTGGTCGGCATCGGCGGCATCATGACCGGCGAGGACGCCCTCGAGTTCCTCTGCTGCGGTGCGAGCGCCGTCCAGGTCGGGACCGCGACGTTCTACGACCCCCGCGCCCCCCTGCGCATCGCCGGAGAGATGGCGCGCTGGTGTCGCGCCCACGGCGTCCGGGCGATCAGCGACATGATCGGCACGCTACAGTCGTGAGCGAAGAGCGATACGACGCAGGCCCGTCCGGCGGCGGCGCCCCCGCCGCCCCCCGCCGCGGCGGGCGTCTAGCGGGCCTCGATCTCTATGTAGTCCGTGTCCGAATCGCCGGCGCTGTCGGTGACGGACAGATCGGCGCGGTACTTCCCCGCCTTCGTGTACGTATGCTTCGGGTTCGCCTCGTTCGACTCGGGCGTCTCGTCCCCGAACTTCCAGGAGTACTTGAGCGGCGGTGTTCCGCCCTCGACGTCGGCCTTGAACTCGACGGTGAGCGGCGCCTGCCCGTCCTCGGGCGTGCCGTCGGCCCAGGCGAGGAGCGGCGCGGCCTCCTCCTCGGCCTTGCCCGCCGCGGCGGCCGTCGTGGTGGGGGCCGCCTTGCTCGGCGCGACCGTCGTGGTGGCGCTCGGCGCCTCGCTTCTCCCGCCTCCGCCACAGCCCGCGAGGGCGAGCGGGAGCGCCAGGGCTAGGGCGGCTCGGGCGGGGGAGAGGCGCGTCATGCAGGGACCTCCGTGGTCGGGTTTCGCTGAGCGGCGGCGGATTCTCACAGACGACCCGGAAGCTGTCAATTACGGGCGCCGCGCCGCGCCAAGAGGCCGTCGCGGTAACCACGGCGGCTGCGGCGCTCGCCATGGTCACGCCAACAGACTCCTCGCCGGGACGCTGGCGGCGCTCGCGCTCGCGGCTGCTGCCCGCGCGGCGGTCGCCGACCGATCTCGCCCGCCGCGCGAGCTCCGCCTCCTGGTCGTGCTCGCCGGCTTTCCCGATCGGCCGCTCGCCAAACCGCGCGCGCACTTCACCCGTCAGCTCTCGCGCTTCGTCGCCTACTGGACCGAGGTCTCGGGCGGGCGGCTCCGCATCGAGCCCACGCTGGTCGAGACCACGGTCACGGTCCCCGGGCCCCGCCGGGGCTACGTCGGGCGGCCCGATGCGCTCGCACGCGACGCGCTCGCGGCCCTCGCCGCCCCGCCGGACGCCGACGCCCTGGTCGTGTTCTTCGCAGGAGCGGGGCGCGAGTCCCATCCGGCCGGGGACAACTCGGACGATCCCTGGTCCAACTACACGGGGCTGTCGCCGCCCGCGCGCGCGGGCCGGGCGGCCTTCGACGAGGCGTGTGTGATCGCCGAGAAGGAGGTCCACCCGTTCAGCTCCTTCGGTGTCCTCTGCCACGAGTTCGGCCACCTGCTCGGCCTCCCCGAGCTGTACGCTCCCGGTGGGCACGCGCAGGAGGGAATCGGCGTCTGGGGCCTGATGGGGCAGGGCACCTGGCTCCGGCGCGGCGAGCGGCCGCCGCACCTGTGCGCGTGGTCGAAGCTCCGCCTCGGCTGGGTGGAGGTCGAGACGATCACGCGCTCGACGCGCGGCGTGGCGCTGCCCCAGATCGAGCGCGAGGCGCGCGTGGTGAAGATCCCGGCCGCGCCCGCTCACCCCGAGGAGTACTACCTGCTCGAGAACCGCGCCCGTGTGGGCGCCGATCGCGCGCTCCCGGGCGAGGGCCTGCTCGTGTGGCACGTCGACGAGAGCAGGCTCGCCTTCCGGAGCGCGGAGACGGACGTGGCGCGGAAGCTCCTCCACCTGGTCGAGGCCGACGGGCGCGGCGACCTCGACCGCGGGCACGCCGCGGGCGGCAACCGTGGCGACGCGACCGATCCGTGGTCCGGCCCGCCGCCGTGGCGCCGGCGGGCGGGTGCCGCGCTCCGCCTCCTGGGGGCGGCTCTGGTCGCGGCCGCCGTCTTCCGCGTCGCGCGCCCGCGCCCGCTGGTGCCGGCGACGGGTCTGCTCGCTGCCGCCGGCGTGATGCTCGCGGCCGGCGTACTCGTCGGACGTTCCCCCGTGTGCGGTCCGCACACGCCCGGCATGGCGCCCCACGACGGGGGTCCGGCCCGCGTCGTCCTGCGCAACCTCTCGCCGGCCGGGCCGGTCATGCGGTTCGACGTGCTGGTCGCGCCAGCAGAGGGTTGACTCTCTCGCCGCGAGCGTGAGACGCTCCTCGCGCGTATGAAGCTCATCATCCAGATACCGAGCTTCAACGAGGAGACGTCACTCGGCGCGACGCTGGCGGAGCTGCCGCGCGACGTGCCCGGCTTCGACCACGTGGAAACGCTGGTCATCGACGACGGCTCGACCGACGCCACCGGCGACGTGGCGCGACGCGCCGGCGCGACCTACCTGCTTCGCCTGCCGGTGCACCTCGGGCTCGCGCGCGCCTTCGAGGCCGGGCTTGATGCGGCGCTCAAGCTCGGCGCCGACGTGATCGTCAACACCGACGCCGACAACCAGTACCGGGGCGCGGACGTGGCGCGCCTGGTGCAGCCCATCCTCGCCGGTCACGCGGCGATGGTGATCGGCGACCGCTCGCCGTCCCGTACGAAGCACTTCGGAGCCGGGAAGCGACTCCTGCAGCGGATCGGGAGCTGGGTCGTGCGCCGGGTGTCGGGCACGCGCGTCCCCGACGCGGCGAGCGGCTTTCGCGCCTTCTCGCGGCGCGCGGCGCTCCGCCTGAACGTGTTCAGCGACTTCACCTACACGCTCGAGACGATCATCCAGGCCGGCAAGAAGCACATCCCGATCGCGCACGTCCCGGTCGAGACGAACCCCGAGCGGCGGCCCTCGCGCCTGTTCGGCCGCGTGACGCTCTACGTCCGCCGCTCGATCGCGACCCTGGTGCGCATCTACGCGCTCTACGAGCCGCTCAAGGTCTTCTGGCGCATCGGGGGGGCGTGCATCGCGGTGGGCGGCGTGATCGGCGCGCGCTTCCTCTTCGACTACCTGACGGGCAGCGGGGCCGGCCACGTGCAGAGCCTGATCCTGGCCGCGGTGCTCCTGATCGTCGGCTTCCAGACCATGCTGATCGGCCTGCTCGCCGACCTGATGGGCGCCAGCCGCTCGCTCCAGGAGGACGCCCTGGTGCGCCTGCGCGAGCTCGAGCTGCGCCTCGGGAACGGGCCCGACGTCGAGCGGCTCGAGCCCGCCGCCGAGCCGCGGGCGGCGCGACACGCCCCGCCGTGAGCGCGCCCGCGAGCGCGTGCCTGTTCGGCACGTACGACGCGGGGCACAGCGCGAACCGCCTCCTCGGCCTGGCGCTCGCGGGGGCCGGGTGGCGCGTGGGCGAATGTCACGAGCCCCTCTGGGAGGAGACGCGCACCAAGGGGCGGCGCTACTTCGGCGCCCCGTCGCTGGCGCTTCTCGGCGCACGCTGGGCGGCGGCTGCGCGGCGGCTCGTTCGTCGCTGGCGCCGGCTCGCCGGGCCGCCGCCGCTCGTCGTGGTGGGCTTCGGGGGCCAGCTCGACGTGCTCCTCGCCCGCCGGCTCTGCCGGCCACGAGCGGGGCTCGTGTTCGCGCCGCTCGTGAGCCTGACCGAGACGCTCGCCGACGATCGGCGTCTCGTCGCCCCCGGCGGGCCGTGGGCACGCGCGCTCGCCTGGATCGACCGCGCGAGCCTCCGCGCCGCGGACGTCGTGCTCGCCGACACCCGGGCGCACGCCGAGTACCTGACCGCGCTCGGCGCGCCCCGCGAGCGGCTCGCGGTGTGGTACCTGGGCGCCGAGCCGGAGTTCCTGCCCGCGCTGCCGGCGCGGCCGGCGCCGCGCCGCGTCCTCTTCTACGGGCGGCACCTCCCGCTCCACGGTGTCGAGACGATCGTCGCCGCCGCGGCGCGACTCGGCGAGCGGGCCGAGGTCGTGCTGATCGGGGACGGCCCGGAGCGGGCCCGCGCCGAGGCGCTCGGGCGCGGCGGGGCGCGCATCGCCTGGCGCGACGCGGTGCCGCTGGCGAGCCTGCCCGCCGAGCTGGCTGCCGCGGCGGTCGTGCTCGGGGTGTTCGGCGCGAGCCAGAAGGCGGCAATGGTGGTGCCGAACAAGGTGTGGCAGGCGGCTGCTGCGGGCCGCCCGCTCGTCACGCGCGACGGGCCCGCGTTGCGCGAGGTGCTCCGCCCGGGCGAGCACTGCGTCGCCTGCCCGCCGGCCGACCCCGCGGCGCTGGCGGAGGCGATCGGGAGCCTGCTCGACGCCCCCGGGTTCGCGGAGAGCCTCGGGCGGGCGGCGCGCGCCCATGTGCTCGCGCGCTTCGGCCCCGAGCGCCAGGCGGCGGAGCTGGCGCGGGTACTCGAGGAGCGGCTCGGCGTTGGCGTGCCGGCCGCCCGCGCGCCCCGGGCCGCCGGCGGCTGAGCACCCGTGTTGACCGCCGCGGTGGGCACGGTGCCTCCGAGCGGCCAACTCCGTACGTGGTTTGCCGCCACCGCCTTGCCGCGGATAATCTGCCGGTCCGGAGCTCGAGTCTGCGGTGGCTCACTCGTGGATGACGCATCGGGGTGTGCGATGCACGGCGAACGGCTGTGCACAATGTCCGCGAGAGAGCGGCTGAGCCGCGATGCACGAACGCCCTCTCACGCGCGTTCTCCTACTCGCCGTCTGGTTCGTGCTGGTCCCGCTGGGGGTCGAGGGGCTCTCCCGGCTCGCGTACCGCGTCACCCGGGGACGGTGGTATTCGCCCGACGTCTGCCGCTCCGCCCTGCTCGAGCGCGTCGCCGGCGGCGAGGGTGGCGGCCTGCGGCGCGGGGAGGATGCGGGCCCAAGCCCCCCGGGGGGACAGGAGCCGGAGGTCCTCCATCCGTATCTCGGCTACGTTCCCGATCCGGCGAGCAGGTCAACTGGGGTGACCATTGGCGACCCGAGCCAGATCGTGCAGCGCTCGGAGCACACCGTGATCATCGGCATCTTCGGCGGCTCCTTCGCGGGCGGGGTGTGCGATGTCGCTGCGCCCGCCCTGCAGCCGCTGGTGGCGCCGCCGGGGCGTAAGGTGCGCGTCGTCTGCGTTGCTTCCGGGGGCTACAAGCAACCCCAGCAGCTCCTCGCCTTGGCGTACATATTGGCGCTCGGGGGTCAGTTCGACATCGTCATCAACATCGACGGGTTCAACGAGGTTGTGCTGCCGCCGGTCGAGAACATTCCGCACGGCGTCTCGCCGGTGTACCCGCGCGCCTGGTACTGGCGCGTCGGGCAGCTGAAGGATCCTCGGGTGCTGACGCGGCTCGGCGCGCTCTACGCGGTGGACGCCCGGCGCGCGAGCTGGGCGGCGGGCTTTCTCCACTGGGGGCTCTGCCGCAGCAGCGCGCTGTCGATGGTGTGGGAGGGGCGGGACGGAGCGCTCGCGAGCGAGCGCGGCCGGCTTCTCGCCGAGCTCCAGGCGCATGAGGCCGTGGGACGTGAGAGCTACGCCGTCACGGGGCCCAGGCTAGAGTTCGCCGACGATCGGGCGCTGTACGACTACCTGGCGCGGGTATGGAGCGAGTCGTCGGCACAGATGCGCCGGCTCTGCGAGGCGAACGGGATCGAGTACTATCACTTCCTCCAGCCCAACCAGTACGTCGATGGCTCGAAGCCGATGGACGACGGCGAGCGCAAGGTGGCGATCCGGGCTGGGCACCCCTACCAGAAGGAGGTCGTGAGCGGCTACCCGCTCCTCCGGCGGTACGGCCAGGATCTCCCCGCGGCGGGCGTCCGATTCGACGATCTCACCATGGTCTTCGCCGGCATCCGCGATCCGCTGTACGTGGACGACTGCTGCCACGTGAGCCCCTACGGCTACCGCCTGGTCGCGTGGGCGATCGGCCGGGCGATCCGCGTCCACCGAGGCGAGCCCGAACAGCCGGACGCGCTCACCGGGCCGGTCCCGGGACGCGGGCCGTCCGGCCCCGGCGCCTGAGCGCCCAGGCGCCGCGCAACGGGCGGGGGAGCGCGGGGAGCCCCACACGCCGCCGGCGGGCAGGGGAACGCGCGCGGCCGCCGGCGTCCGGGTCCTTCAGTCGAGCTGATACTCGCTCCGCCAGTCGACGTCGTCCCTGAGGGGCGGCTGCGATGCCTTGTCGAGGAGGAACGGGCCGAGGACGAGGTGGTCCATCTCGGTCCGCATGAAGCACAGGTAGGCATCGCGCGGCGTGCACACGATCGGCTCACCCCGGACGTTGAA
>VBKJ01000046.1 GCA_005879795.1 Deltaproteobacteria bacterium | reverse complement strand
AGGCGAACGGGATGCACGCCGGCAAGGAGAATTCCTGCTCGAGGCATGCGCCCCGGTTGCTCTCCCTCCGGAGCTGCGGCATGGCGTGGGTTGCATGGGTCTCACGACGATCAGGGTGCGCTTGAGCACGCTGCGGCCGCTCCGCCTCCTTCTCGCCCGACGCCCGGGCGGGCCGTTTTCCACGAAGGGAGAAGCGACATTCCCGCGGCCGCGCAACCGTAGTAGAGGCGCGTCGATGATGAAGCTCTACGACTACCTGCCCTCCGGCAACGGCTACAAGGTCCGCCTCCTCCTCTCCCAGCTCGGTCACCGCTTCACCCTGATCGAGAGGGACATCGCGAAGGGCGAGACGCGCACGCCGGAGTTCCTCGCCATCAACCCGAACGGGCGCATCCCGGTCCTCGAGCTCGACGACGGCCGCCGCCTCTCCGAGTCGGACGCGATCCTCTTCTACCTGGCCGAGGCGACACCATTCCTCCCGGCCGAGCGATTCGGGCGCGCCGACGTCCTGCGCTGGATGTTCTTCGAGCAGTACAGCCACGAGCCGTACATCGCCGTCGCGCGCGCGTGGCTCCACGTGTTCACCGGCCCGAGGGTCGAGCCCGAGCGGCTGCGGGAGAAGATGGAGGGCGGCTACCAGGCACTCGACGTGATGGAGCGCCACCTCGCCGAGCGGCGCTTCTTCGTCGCGGAGCGTTACACGATCGCCGACATCGCGCTCTACGCCTACACGCACGTTGCCCACGAGGGCGATTTCCACCTCGGGCGTTACCCGCACGTTCGCACCTGGCTCGCGCGTGTCGCGAGCCAGCCGGGGCACGTGCCGATCACGCAGCGGGAGTTCGACTGAGCCATGCCCGCACACCGCGACCTGATCGTCGAGCAGTTCACCAAGCAGGCCGTGCCGTTCTCGACCGCGCCGGGTGTTCGGGACGAGGAGGCGCTGCGGCTGCTGGTCGACTTCACCGGGGCGGGGCCCGAGGACACCGTGCTCGACGTCGCCTGCGGCCCGGGGCTCGTAGTGTGCGCCCTCGCCCCGGTCGTGCGCCACGCGACCGGCATCGACGTGACGCCCGCGATGATCGAGCGGGCGCGGGCGCTCGCGGCGGAGAAGGGGCTCGGCAACGTCGCCTGGCGGGTCGGCGACGCGCTGCCGCTCCCGTATCCCGACGGCGCGTTCTCGCTCGTCGTCTCGCGCTTCGCGTTCCATCACTTCCCCGAGCCGCGCGCCGTGCTCGCCGAGATGAAGCGCGTGTGCGCGCCGGAGGGCCGGGTCGCGCTGGTGGACGTCGCGGCGTCGGAGGACCCGGCGAAGGCGGCGGCGCTCAACCGCATGGAGAAGCTGCGCGATCCGTCGCACGTGCGCGCGCTCACGCTCGCGGAGCTGCAAGCGCTCTTTCGGGCGGTCGGCCTCCCCGCGCCGCGCGTGACGTTCTACCAGCTCAGGTCGGAGCTGGAAGGGCTCCTCGAGCGGTCGTTCCCGGAGCGGGGCGACGCGGAGAGGATCCGGTGGATGTTCATCGACTCGCTCGCCGACGACGGCCTCGGCCTCGGGACGCGCCGGCGCGGCGACGCGATCGTGTTCGCCTACCCGGTCGCGGCGCTCGTGGCGATCAAGACAGGGTCCGCGGCGGGTGACGAGGGGCCCGTTCCCGTCTGATCGTCCGTCACCCGGCGACCGGCTGGGTCGAGACCCGGGGCGCGGCGCTGTCCCGCTCCGTTCCCGTCCCGTCAGCGCTCCAGGAGCAGGAGCAGGGCGCGCTCCCGCCGACTCTCGGCGATCAGCCTGCCATGCGCACGAAGCACGCGCAGGATGCGGGACTCCTCGCCCGCCCGGAAGCGGGAGCCGAGAAGCCAGACGCGGGGGTGGCGGTCGAAGGCGCGCGCGGCGGTCTCCGGGGCATGCTTGGCATCGACGACGCTGACGCCCGGGTCGTCGATCAGCGGTGCGAACCCGACGGTGGTGCCCGGCGCGGGGACGAGCACCGGCGTGCGGCCCTGGTAGTAGGCGTAGACGTACACGCTGCGGTCGTAGACGAGGACGGCGTCCTCCGGCCGGCGCGATTCCTCGACGATCCGCACGAGCGGCCCCAGGTTCTCGGCCTGCTCGACGAGACCGAGGCTGGCCCAGTTGCGCCGGACCGCGATGTCTCGCACGAGCAGGGCCAGCAGGAGCGGCGCGAGCGGCCAGAGCGCGCGCCTGGACCACAGCTGGGAGGCGGCGAAGCCGAAGGCCATAGCGAGATGAACGTTGAGGACGGTGAGGAGGAAGAGCATCACTCGCGAGGCGTTGAACGGCACGAGGCGCCGCGACGAGAGCCACGCGAGCTCGGCGATGAGGAGGACGATGGCGAGGAGCACCGGCCGCGTGGCCCGCACGCGCACGAAGAGCGCCACGAGCGAGGGCAGCGCCAGCACCATCCCGAGGCCGCTCCACGTCGCACCGAGCATCGCCTGGAGGGTCCGCACCACGAACCGTGCCGCCTGGTCCGCCGAGCCCGTCACGTACGCGTTGTCCCAGTACTCCGCGAGCGACGCCGTGAGGTGCGGCGCGACGAGGATCTTGAAGTAGGCGAGGTCCCAGGCGCCGACCGCGACCCCGGCGGCGACGACGGCGCGCGCCCGCGGCCAGTCTTCGGTCGCGATCGCGTCTGCCAGCAGCGCGCCGAGGAGCGGTGGTCCCACGAAGAGCTGCGCGTTCGCGAGCGCGACGCCGACCGAGAGCGTGAGCCCGAGCGCCACCAGGTCCCGCGTCCGGTGGCTGCGGCCGAAGACGGTCGCCCGATGAAAGGCGAGCAGGGCGAGGAATGCCTCCGCGCTGTACTGCTTCAGCAGCTTGGCCCACAGGATCGAGCCGGGATCGAAGGCGATCGCGCCGAGCGCGAGGAGCCCGCCGAGCGCGCCGACGAGGTGCCTCCCCGTGCGGAACGCGAGCCAGAGGGTGAGCCCGCTGAAGAGAAACGGGAGGAGCCGCAGCGACACCTCCGGGGCCAGCGGGAGCGGTGCGAGCAGCCGGAGGGTCGCGGCCCACAGCACGGGCGTGGGGCCCAGCGAGAGGCGAAACTGCGCCACACCCTGCACGCGCGTCGAGAGGGCCACCCAGGCCTCGTCGTTCCAGAAGCCGTAGCGGCCGAGCTCCCGGATGCGGTAGGCGAGGCCGGCGAGGCCGACACCCCAGGCGAGCGCAGGCCAGGCACAGCGCTTCAGGCCTCGGCTCTCTGCCACGGATGCTCCTCGAGCACGTAATCTGCCGCCGCCGCCCCGCTGCGCACGCAGTCGGGCACACCCACGCCGCGATAGGCCGCGCCCGCAAGCGCAAGTGCGGGGAGCGCCGCCGCGCGCGCCTCGATGGCCGCGACCCGCTCGAGGTGGCCGACCGCGTACTGTGGCATCGCCAGGCGGTGGCGGTGCACGCGCGTCAGCTCGGGTGCGGCCGTGATGCCGACGAGATCCCGGAGCTCGTCGCGGACCACCCCCACCAGTGCGCCGTCGTCGCGAGCGAGTACGTCGGCCCGCAGCGCGCCCCCGACGAAGGCTCGGACCAGCTCGTGGCCCTCTGGTGCGCGCCCCGGGAACTTGCGGCTCGCGTAGGTGCAGGCGATGAGCGCGTGGCGCTCCACGGCGGGGACGACGAAGCCGAAGCCGCGCGCCCCGGATACGTCGGCGCTCCGGTAGGCGAGCGTCACGGTCGCCGAGGAGGCGTACTCGATCTCGCCGAGCAGGCGTCCGAGCTGCGCATCGAGCGGCGCGAGGAGGGGCGCCAGCGCGCGGGCCGGCGCGGCGAGCACGAGGGCGTCGGCGGCGAGCACCTCCCCGCCCGCGCGGAGCCGCCACGTCGCACCGTCGCGCGCGAGCTCGCCCACGGGTGAGCGAAGGCGCACGCCCTCTCGCAGCCGCCGCGCGAGCGCCTCGACGAGCGCGCCCATGCCGTCCGCGGGGGCGGCGAAGAGCGAGTAACGTGCCCCCGCGGCCTTGATGGCGCCAGCCTCGGCGCGGAGCCCTCGAATCACGCTCCGGTACTTCCGCTCGAGCTCGCGGAAGCGCGGCATGGTGGCTCGCAGCGAGAGCCGCTCCGCATCCGCGGTGTAGATGCCGCCGGCGAGCGGCTCGGCCGCCCGCTCGAGCGCCTCGCGCCCGAAGCGGCGGCGCACGAAGTGGGCGAGACTCTCGTCGGCGGCGTCCGCGGCGCACGGGAGGACGAGGTCGAGCGCCATGCGCAGCTTCCCGCGCCAGGAGAAGAGGGGCGAGACGGCGAGCGCGCCGAGGTCCGTCGGCGCGAGGAGCAGGAAGCCCTCCGGCAAGGGCTCGATGCGGCCGTCGTGGACAACGTACGTGCGCCGCTCGCCCTCGCGCGTGCCGACCAGCGGCACGCCGAGGCGCTCGCACAGCTCGGCGGCCCACGGCTTCTCGGTCAAGAAGGAGTCCGCGCCCGCCTCGATCGTGAACCCGCCGCTCCGCTCGGTCGCGATCGAGCCGCCGAGCCGCTCGCCGGCCTCGAGCAGCACGCAGTCGGTCACGCCGCGCTCGACCAGCCGCTGCGCCGCAGCGAGCCCGGCCACGCCGCCGCCCACCACGGCGACGCGCGCGCTCATGCGGCGGCTGCCGCGACCACCTCGGCCAGCATGCGGATGAAGAGGGGATGGTCGTTCACGGTGCTGGCGCGCGCGAAGCCCAGGCCGGCCGCGCGCGCCGTGGCCCGCGCCTCGACGTCCAGGTCGTAGAGCACCTCGACGTGATCGCAGACGAAGCCGACCGGCACGACCACGACATCCCGTCTGCCCTCGGCGGCGAGCGCGCGCAGCGCCTCGTTCACGTCGGGCTCGAGCCAGGACTCGCGCCGGCTCCCGCTGCGGCTCTGGTAGGCGACCTGCCAGCGGGTGCGCCCGAGCTGCTCGGCGACGGCGCGCGCCGAGGCCGTGACCTCCGCCACGTACGGCGAGCGCGCGGCCATCGCGACCGGGACGCTGTGCGCGGTGAAGACCAGCGCCGCCGCGGCGCGGCGCGCGGCGGGCAGCGTCACCAGCGCCGCCGTCGCCGCGTCGGCGACGGCGGTCACGAACAGGGGATGCGTGTGCCACGCGCCCGCGTAGCGCACCTCGGGCGCGCGCGGGCCGAGCGCGGCGGACGCGGCCGCCACCTCCTCCATGTACCGCTCGCGGCTCGCCTCGCTCGCGTGCGGCGAGAGGATGACGGCCACCGCACGGCGCCTGCCGTCGGCCGCCATGCGCGCGAGCGTGTCGGCCAGGTAGGGCTCCCAGCTCCGCATGCCGACGTAGACCGGGAGCACGGGGCCGGCCGCGGCGAGCATGGCCTCGAGCTGGCGCGCCTGGCGGAAGGTCAGGTCGCGGAGCGGCGAGCGGCCGCCGATCGCCTCGTAGTGACGGACGACCTCCTCGACGCGCTCGGGCGGGACGGGTCGACCCCGCAGCACGTTCGCGAGGAACGGCCGCACCTCCTCCGCGCGCGTCGGGCCGCCGAAGGCGATCAGCAACACGGCGTCGGCGGCCATGCTCCTGCTCCTAGCGCCGCGCCGACAGCTCGTGCACGGCGTCGACCAGCGCGCGCACGTGGTCGACCGGGGTCTCGGGCAGGATGCCGTGGCCCAGGTTGAAGATGTGGCCCGGGCGACTCGCCGCCTGGTCGAGGATGGCGGCGGCGCGCGCACGGATCTCCGAAATGGGCGCCAGCAGGGCGCTCGGGTCGAGGTTCCCCTGCACCGCGACGTCGTGGCCGAGGCGTGCCCACGCCGCGTCGAGGTCGACGCGCCAGTCGAGGCCGATCACGTGGCCGCCCGCGGCGCGCATCGCCTCGAGGAGCCCCGCCGTCCCGGTGCCGAAGTGGATCACCGGCGTCCCGGGCGCGAGCGCGGCGATCAAGGCGCGCACGTGCGGCAGCACGTGGGCGCGGTAGTCGGCGGGCGAGAGGCAGCCGACCCAGCTGTCGAAGAGCTGCACCGCGTCCGCGCCCGCGGCGATCTGCGCGTTCAGGTACGCGGCCACGACGGGCACGAGGCGCTCCATGAGCGCGCGCCAGGCGTCCGGGTCGGTCGCCATGAGCGCCTTGGTACGCGCGTAGGTGCGCGAGCCGCCGCCCTCGATGAGATACGACGCGAGCGTGAAGGGTGCGCCGGCGAAGCCGATGAGCGGCACCCGCGCCGGGAGCGCGGCGCGGGTGCGCCTGACCGCCTCGGCGACGTAGCCGAGCGCGGCGGGATCGACCTCGGCGAGGCGGTCGACGTCCGCGCCGGAGCGCACGGGCCGGCGGATCAGAGGGCCATCGCCGCGCGTGAACTCGAGCCCCACGCCCATCGGCTCGAGCACGAGGAGGATGTCCGCGAAGATGATCGCCGCATCGACACCCAGGCGGAGCGCAGCGGTGACGGTCACCTCCGCCGCCGCGTCGGGCGACTTGCAGAGCGCGAGAAAGCCGAGGCGCTCGCGGACGGCGCGGTACTCGGACAGGTAGCGGCCCGCCTGCCGCATGAGCCAGATGGGCGTGTAGGGAACGTGCTCGCGGCGGCACGCCGCCAGGAAGGGGGGCGCTTCCACCGCCGGGAGAGCTACGCGAAGGGCGGGCGCGAATCAATCGAAGCCTGGCAGCCCGGCGCGCGAGCCGCTAGACTCGCCGTCGTGCGCTCCGTCCGCTGCCCGACGTGTCGGCGCGAAACGCCGTGGGAGGGGAACCCGCAGCGGCCGTTCTGCTCCGACCGCTGCCGGGTGCTCGACCTGGCCGCCTGGGCCGACGAGCGCTACCGCATCCCGGGAGAGCCGGTCCCCGCCGAGCCCGACACGCCGGACGCGCCGGGCGGGCCGCCGCCGGGCCGCGAGCGCTAGCGCGTGGGCGTCCACCCGACGGCGATCGTCGATTTGCGTGCCACGCTCGATGGGAGCGCGGAGATCGGTCCCTACGTCGTCATCGACGGGCCGGTCGCGATCGGCCCGCGCACGCGCGTGCTGGCCGGCGCGTACCTGACCGGCCGCACCGAGATCGGCGCCGACAACGTCATCCACCCCGGCGTCGTGCTCGGCCACGAGCCGCAGGACGTGGCGTACCGCGGCGCCGAGACCGGGCTTCGCATCGGGGACCGTAACGTCATCCGCGAGCACGCCGAGGTGCATCGCGGCACGGAGCCCGGCACGTGGACCGAGATCGGCGACGACAACTACCTGATGTCGCAGGCGCACGTGGGCCACAACTGCAGGCTGGGGAGCAACGTCATCATGGCGACCGGGGCGACGCTCGGCGGGCACGTGGTGGTGGAAGACCAGGCGTTCATCTCCGGCAACTGCGTCGTGCACCAGCACTGCCGCGTCGGGCGGCTCGTCATCATGCGCGGGCTCTCGCGCGCCTCGCGCGACCTGCCGCCCTTCGCGATCGTTGATGGCACGCACACGGTGCGCGGTCTGAACCGCGTCGGGCTGCGCCGCGCCGGCTTCGACCGCGAGCGCATGGGGGCGCTCGCGAGCGCCTTCCGCATCCTCTTCCGCGTGCGCACCAACCTCGCGGCCGCGATGGCGCGGGTCGAGGCGGAGGTGCGCTCGCCCGACGTCGACCATCTCCTCGCCTTCATCCGCAGCTCGCGCCGCGGCGTCGCCTTCGGGCCCGTGCGCGCGCGGGGGGAGGACGCGGCGGAGGACGCGTGACGTTCGCCTTGCGCGGCCGCGACCCTTGCCGTAGGCTCGGGCCGCGTTCCCGCGGGGTGCTCGCGTGCTGAATCGACGCCGCTTCATCGTAGGGGCTGCGCTGATCGCGGCCGCCGTCTCCTACCTGGTCTACGCTGGCATCCGCACCACCTCGATGTACTACTTCGAGCTGGGCGAGTTCGTCGCGCGCCGCGACGCGCTCCTGGGCGAGACGCTGCGCGTGAAGGGCTGGGTCAAGCACGGCAGCGTGCGCTGGGACGCGCACACGAACGAGCTCGCCTTCGAGCTCGCGACCAAAGATGGGGGGAGTCCAGTTCCGGTCGCGTACCGCGGCATCCGGCCCGACATGTTCTCCGAGGGACGCGAGGTCGTGGTCGAGGGCCGCTACCGGCGGGACGGGCTCGCCGCACGCCAGATCATGACGAGCTGCCCGTCCAAGTACGAGCCTGCGGCCGGCGGCGGCGAGCCGCGGGCGGGCTCCTGAGCCATGCCCGAGCTCGGCCGCCTCGCCGTCTGCCTCGCGCTCCTCTTCGCCGCCTACGGCGCGCTCGCGGGAGTGGCCGGCGGTATCCGCCGCCGCGCGCACCTCGTCCGCTCCGCCGAACACGCCGCCTACGCCGTGTTCGGGCTGGTCGTGATCGCGACCGTGATCCTCCTGCGCGCCCTCCTCCGTCACGACTTCACGCTCGAGTACGTGGCCGCCTACTCCTCGAGCACGCTCCCGACGCAGTACACGATCGCGGCGCTGTGGGGCGGGCAGAAGGGATCCCTCCTCTTCTGGACTCTCCTGCTCACGCTCTTCACGACCATCGTGCAGGCGCAGAACCGCGAGCGGAACCGCGCGCTCATGCCGTTCGTGACCGCAACGCTCATGACCGTCGCGGTCTTCTTCCTCTCGCTCCTCGTCTTCATGACCGATCCGTTCGAGCGCCTGCCGGTCGCCGCGCGCGAGGGCGCGGACCTGAACCCCCTCCTCCAGAACTACTGGATGATGATCCACCCGCCGTCGCTCTACACGGGCTACGTGAGCGCGTCGGTGCCGTTCGCCTTCGCGATCGCCGCGCTCGCGGCCGGGCAGCTCGGCGACCAGTGGATCCGCAGCGTACGCCGCTGGGCGCTCTTCTCGTGGGCGTTCCTGTCTCTCGGGAACCTGCTCGGGGCGCGCTGGGCGTACGAGGTCCTCGGCTGGGGCGGCTACTGGGCCTGGGACCCGGTCGAGAACGCGGCCTTCATGCCCTGGCTCGTGTCGACCGCCTACCTCCACTCGGTCATGATCCAGGAGAAGCGCGACATGCTGCGGGTGTGGAACGTGGTGCTCGTCCTGCTCACCTTCGCGCTCACCATCTTCGGTACGTTCCTCACGCGGAGCGGCGTCATTTCATCGGTCCACTCCTTCACGCAGTCGGGTCTGGGGCCGTTCTTCATCGGCTTTCTCCTCTTCGTGCTCCTGGCCGCGGGCGGGCTCCTCGCCTACCGGTTCCCCGAGCTGCGCACACCGGCCACCATGGAATCGTTCCTGTCGCGCGAGGCGGCGTTCCTGTTCAACAACCTGGTGCTGGTGGGGATCGCGTTCGCGGTCTTCTGGGGGACGGTCTTCCCGGTGCTCTCGGAGTGGGTGCGGGGAGTGAAGATCACGGTCGGGCCGCCCTTCTTCAACCGCGTCAACGCGCCGCTCGGCCTGGTCCTCCTCTTCCTGGCCGGCGTGGGGCCGGTGATCGCGTGGCGGCGCGCCTCGCCGCGGAACCTGCGGCGCGCCTTCGCGGGGCCGGTGGCGGCGGGACTCGTGGCGGCTGCGGCGCTCGCCGTGGCGCGCGTCCCGCCCGGCTACGCCTTCGCGACCTTCGCGCTCGCCGTCTTCGTGCTCGGCACCGTCGCGCAGGAGTTCTGGCGCGGCATGCGCGCGCGCCAGGCGATGCTCCACGAGAGCGCGCCGCGCGCGCTCGGGCGGCTGGTCGGGAAGAACCGGCGGCGCTACGGCGGCTACCTGATCCACGTCGGCGTGGTCTCGATCTTCGTCGCCATCGCCGCCTCGAGCGCCTTCCGCATCGAGGCGCAGGAGACGCTCAAGCCGGGCGACGAGATGGCGGCGGGCAAGTTCCGGCTCCGCTACGAGCGCATCACGAGCGACGAGAACGCGCACCTCTCGCGCCTCGCGGCCGAGGTGTCGGTGTGGCGCGACGGGAGGCGGATCGGGACCCTGGCGCCCGAGAAGCGCTTCTACAAGAAGCCCGAGCAGCCGACGACCGAGGTGGCGATGCGCTCGACGCTCAGCGAGGACCTCTACCTCGTGCTGGGCTCCTACGATCCGCCCTCGGGCCTGGTGACGCTCCAGGCCTACGTGAACCCGCTCGTCTCCTGGCTGTGGATCGGCGGCGTCATCATGGCCGGCGGCACGCTGGTCACGATGTGGCCGTCGGCGGCCGAGCGCCGCGCGGTGGCGTACGAGCTGGGCCGGGCGCAGGTGCCGGCCGAGTGAGCGGGGCCGGTCTCGCGCTCGTGGCCCTGCTCGTGGCGGCGCCGGCCGTCGCCGCGACCCAGCAAGAGGTCGAGGAGTCGCTCACCTGCCAGTGCGGCTGCGGGCTCACCGTCCACGCCTGCAACCACCTCCAGTGCCCGTCGGGCGAGCCGATGAAGAAGGAGATCGCCGAGCGTCTCGCGCGCGGCGAGGACAGGGAGACGATCCTCGCCGCCTTCCGCGCCCGCTACGGGGAGAAGGTGCTCTCGTCGCCGACCTTCGGCGGCTTCAACTGGCTCGCGTGGGTGACGCCGTTCGTGGCGCTCCTGACGGGCGGGCTCGGCGTCACGCTCGTCATCCGCCACTGGGTGCGCGCGCCGGCGCCCGCAGCCGCCGGAGAGCCGCCCGCCGACGACGAGCTGCGCCGGCGCCTCGCGCGCGAGCTCGAGGACATGGACCGCGAGCCATGACGCTCGCCGTCTACCTGCTCGGCCTCGGGGTGATCGCCGCGGCCTCGCTCTTCGTGGCGGCGCCGCTCTTCCGCCCGCGCGCCGCCGCGCCGCCCGCGAGCGATGGCGTGCGCGAGCGCTGGGAGCGCCAGAAGCGCCAGGCGCTCGCCGCCATCAAGGAGGCGGAGCTGGACCACCAGATGGGCAAGCTCTCCGACGTGGACCTGGCCGGCATGCGGGCCCGCTTCGAGACACAGGCGCTCGCGGCGATGGCCGCGCTCGAGCGAGGGGAGGACGAATGAGAGGGGAGGGTACATGATGATCACCATCGAGCAGTTCCGCTCGATCGAGCTCAAGATCGGGACGATCCGCGCCGCCGAGCCGCATCCGAACGCCGACCGGCTGCTCGTGCTGCGTGTCGACCTGGGGGGCGGCGAGGAGCGCCAGCTGGTGGCCGGCATCCGCGCGCACTACGAGCCCGCGGCGCTGGTGGGGCGCCAGGTGGTGGTGGTCGCGAACCTCGAGCCCGCGAAGCTGCGCGGTGTCGAGAGCCAGGGCATGGTGCTGGCCGCGTCCGAGGGCGAGCGCGTGGTCCTCCTCCGGCCGGACGAGGCGGTCGCGCCCGGAGCGGTCGTCCGCTAGGTACCTAGGTGGGCGACCCGCCGGTCCGCGCCGAGGGCCTGGTCCGCGCCTTCGCTGGCACCCCGGTGCTGGCCGGCGTGGACCTCGTCGTGCGGGGCGGCGAGGCGGTGGTGGTCCTCGGCCCGAACGGCGCCGGCAAGACGACGCTGCTCCGCATCCTCGCCCTGCTGCTCCGGCCGGGCGGCGGGCGGCTCGCGCTCTTTGGCACCGACGCGAGCGCGGCGCCGCCGCCGCTTCGCCGGCGGATCGGCTACGTCGGGCACGACAGCCTCTGCTACGTCGATCTCACCGCGGCCGAGAACCTGGCCTTCTATGCGCGCCTGTTCGACGTCCCCGAGGCGCCCGCCCGCATCGCCGAGCTGATCGCCTGGGCCGGGCTCGAGGCGGCGGCCCGCCGGCGGGTGCGCGCCTACTCGCGCGGCATGGTGCAGCGGCTGGCACTCGCGCGCGCGCTCCTGCACCAGCCGGACCTCCTCCTCCTCGACGAGCCCTTCGCCGGCCTCGACCCCGAGGCGGTGGCGGCGCTCCAGCGCCGCCTCGGCGAGCTGCGCGCCGCGGGTCACGCGATCGTGCTCACCACGCACGACCTCGAGCGCGCGGCGCCGGTCGCGACCCGGCTCGCCATCCTCCACCGCGGGCGCATCGCGTGGGCGCACGAGGGCGCGCCCGAGCCCGTGGTGGTCGCCGCGGCCTGGCAGGCCGTCGTCGTGGGGCGCGGCTGACCGTGCGCGGCGCGCTCGCCATCCTGGCGAAGGACCTGCGCATCGAGTGGCGGACGCGCGAGAGCCTGGCGAGCGTCTTCGTGCTCGGCGTGCTCCTCCTGGTCGTGCTCACCGTGGCGCACGACCCCACGCCGGAAGCGGCGCCCGCGCTCGTGCCGGCGGTCCTGTGGGTGAGCTTCGTCTTCACGGGCCTTGCCGGCGTCCAGCGCGGCTTCCTCCTCGAGCGCGAGAACGACTGCCTGGCGGGCCTCCTCTCCGCGCCCGTCGATCCCGCCGACATCTACGCCGGCAAGCTCGCGGCGAACGTCGTGCTCCTCGCCGTGACGCAGGCCGTGGTGGTGCCGCTGGCGGGCCTCTTCCTGCACGCCGACCTCTGGCCCGTCCTGTCCGGGCTGCTCGTCGTCCTGCTGCTCGGGAATGTGGGCTTCGCCGCGCTCGCCACGCTCTTCACCGCCGTCGCGGCACGCACGCGGGCGCGCGAGACGCTGCTGCCGCTCCTCCTCCTCCCGCTCGCCCTGCCGCTCCTGATCGGCGCCGTGCAGGCGACCGCGGCCGTGCTGGCCGGCGGCCTCGCCGGGGCGCGCGAGGCGGTCGCGGTGCTCGCCGCCTTCGACGTGATCTTCGCGGTGGCCGGCTGGCTCCTCTTTGCGTATGTTGTGCGGGACTAGCATGCGCCGCCTGCTGCCGCCCCTGGTCTGCGCCTCGATGCTCGCCGCGCTCTGGCTCGTGTTCATGGCGGTCCCGACCGAGCGCGAGATGGGCATCGTGCAGCGCATCTTCTACTTCCACGTGGCCTCCGCGTGGGTCGCGTTCCTGGGCTTCTTCCTGGTCGCCGGCGCGAGCGCCGTCTACCTCCGGAACGGCGCGCGCACGGCCGACCGCCTGGCCGAGGCCGCGGCCGAGGTGGGCGTGCTCTTCTGCACGCTCGTGCTCGTGACCGGGCCCATCTGGGCGCGGCCGGTGTGGGGCGTGTGGTGGACGTGGGATCCGCGCCTCACCATGACCGTCATCCTGTGGGCGATCTACGCGAGCTATCTCATGCTGCGCGCCTTCGGCGGCGAGGAGGAGGCCGTCCGCCGCTACGCCGCCGTGCTCGGCATCATCGGCGTGCTCGACATCCCGATCATCATGGTGTCGGTGCGCCTGCTGCGCGGCATCCACCCGGCGGTCATCACGCGCAACGAGGGCGGCTCG
>VBKJ01000045.1:14375-26242 GCA_005879795.1 Deltaproteobacteria bacterium | reverse complement strand
CCGTGGTGACGGGCGACGTGACGCAGATCGACCTCCCCGCGGGCAAGGCCTCGGGGCTCAAGGAGGCGGCGGCGATCCTGCGCAACATCCCGGGCATCCGCTTCATCGGCTTCACCGAGCGCGACGTGGTACGCCATCCGCTCGTGCAGGAGATCATCACCGCCTACGACCGGGCGGGACAATAGATTCCGGGGGCCCGTGCGGTGCTCGCTCGCTACGCTCGCTGCGCTCCTCCGATGCCCCCAGACCCCGCGCCTCGCTCGGCGAAGCCTCGCTCGGCTTTGCCCCTACCCCGCATCCATGTGGTGCAGCGCGGCCGGCGCCCGCCCGCGCTGGCCGCGCGCCTCGCCCGGCACGCGCGGCGGCTCCTGCGCGCCCTTCGGCTCGACGGCGCCGAGCTCTCCGTCGTGCTACCGGCCGACCGACGTGCTCTCCTTCGCGCAGCGCGAGGGCCCGGGCGGCGCGCCCGGCGGCCTCCTCGGCGACGTCGTGATCTCGGTCGATGCGGCGCGGCGTCAGGCCCGACAGCGTGGCGAGACGCTGGGGCGCGAGGCGGACCGCCTGCTCATCCACGGCCTCCTCCACCTCCTCGGCTACGACCACGAGCGCTCGGCGGCCGAGGCGCGGCGCATGCAGCGGCGCGAGCGCACGCTCGCCCGATGGCTGTAGCGGTCGGCGCGAACGGCACGCCGCTGGTCGCCGTCGCCGAGCAGCCCTGGCGACCGGGGACGCGCTCGCTCCTCGCGGCCGCGAGCGGCGTGCTGCTCGCCGCCGCCTTCCCGGCGCGCGACCTGGAGCCGCTCGCCTGGATCGGCCTCGTGCCGTTGCTCGTCGCCGCGCGCGGCCTCCGCCCGGGCTCGGCGTTCCGCGTCGGCTGGCTCGGCGGCTTCGTCTTCTACCTCGCGACCGTCTACTGGGTCGCCTACACGATCACCAACTACACCGCGGTGCCGTTCGTGGTCGCCGTCGGCATCCTCGCGCTCATGGCGAGCGTGCTCGCCTGCTACACGGCCGCGTTCGTCGCGGGCGTGCGCTGGCTCGAGGCGCGCGGGCTTCCGGCCCTCTGGCTCGCGCCGCTCCTCTGGGTTGCGCTCGAGTGGCTGCGCGGGTGGTTCTTCATCGGCTTTCCGTGGGCCGCGCTCGGCTATTCGCAGTATCGCCACCACGACCTGGTGCAGATCGCGGAGGTGACGGGGGTGTACGGCGTATCGGCGATCCTCGTGCTCTTCAACATGGTTATCGCCGGGCTGCAGGGCGCGTCGCCACGCCGGTTGGTGCCCGCCCTGGTCACCCTCACGGCGCTGGTCGTCGGCGTGCCGCTCTGGGGGCAGTGGCGGGTCGCGGCGCTCGCCCGGCGCCCGCCCGCCGGTACGCTGCGCATCGCCGTCGCGCAGGGCAACGTCGAGCAGGCCCACAAGTGGGACCCCGCGTACCAGGAGGACATTCTGGCGCGCTACCGCGCGCTCACCACCGAGGCGGCCGCGCAGCGCGCGGAGCTGGTGGTGTGGCCCGAGACGGCCACGCCCTTCTTCTTCCAGGAGCCCGGCCCGCTGCGCGACGCCGTGCTCGAGACGGCGGAGAAGAACCGCGTCTTCCTCCTCTTCGGCAGCCCCGCCTTCCGGCAGGCCGCGTCGGGCGCGATCCAGGAGCTGAACCGCGCCTACCTGGTCTCGCCCGAGGGCCGCGAGGTCGCGACCTACGACAAGATGCAGCTCGTGCCCTTCGGCGAGTACGTGCCCTACGCGCAGGTCCTCTTCTTCGTCCGCCGCGTCGTCGAGGCGGTGGGCGACGTCGTGCCCGGCCTGGTGCCGACGGTGTTTCGTCTGCCCTGGGCGCGCTTCGGCGTCGCCATCTGCTACGAGGACGTGTTCCCGGCCGTGACCCGCCGCTTCGTTGCCCGCGGCGCCGACTTCCTGGTGAACGTCACCAACGACGCGTGGTACGGTCCGACGTCCGCGCCGCACCAGCACCTCGCCCAGGCGACCTTCCGCGCGATCGAGGGCCGCGTGCCGCTCCTGCGGGCCGCCAACACGGGCATCTCCGCCGTGATCGACGTCGACGGCCGCATCCGCTGGCAGAGCCCGCTCTTCGAGCCACTGGTCCAGGTCGAGCAGATCGGCTGGCCCGGCGTGCGGACCTTCTATACCCGCTTCGGCGACGTGTTCGCGTGGGCGTCGGCGCTCGCCTCGCTCGCGGCCATCGGCTATGGTGCGCTGAGAGGACGACGGTGATGGCGGAGAAGCCGGTCGCGACCGATCCGATGCTGCTCGCGGCGCTCCGGGAGCGCGTCCGCGCTCTCGACGAGCGCGTGCGTGCGCTCGGGAGGCACCTTTGACCTCCCCGGCCTCGAGCGGCGCGCGGCCGAGCTGAGCGAGCAGGCCGCCGCGCCCGGCTTCTGGAGCGACGCCGAGCGGGCGCAGGCCGTCGGGCGCGAGACCGCGCAGGTCCTGGACGCGATCGCGCAGTACAAGCGGCAGCGCGAGGGCATCGACGAGGCGCAGGTCTTCCTCGAGCTGGCCGAGGAGGGCGACACCGAGGCTCTCGGCGAGCTGCGTGACAAGGTCGAGCAGGTCGAGGCCGACCTCGCCGCGCTCGAGCTGAAGCAGCTCCTCGGCGGCGAGCACGACCCCGGCAACGCGATCGTCGAGATCCACTCCGGCGCAGGCGGCCTCGAGGCCCAGGACTGGGCCGAGATGCTGCTCCGCATGTACCTGCGCTGGTGCGAGCGGCGCGGCTACCGCACCGAGCTGCTCGAGCACCAGCCCGGCGAGGGCGCGGGGCTCAAGAGCGCCACCTTCACCGTCGAGGGCCCGTACGCCTACGGCTACCTGAAGGCCGAGGCGGGCGTGCACCGCCTGGTCCGCATCTCACCCTTCGACGCGAACGCGCGCCGTCAGACGTCGTTCGCCTCCGTGCTCGTGCTGCCCGACATCGAGGACGACATCCAGATCGACATTCGCGACGAGGACCTGCGCGTCGACACGTATCGGTCGAGCGGCGCGGGCGGCCAGCACGTCAACAAGACCGACTCCGCCGTCCGCCTGACCCACCTCCCGACCGGCATCGTCGTCGCCTGCCAGAACGAGCGCTCGCAGCACAAGAACAAGTCGATGGCGATGAAGATCCTGAGGGCGCGCCTCTACGAGCTCGAGCGCGAGAAGCAGGAAGAGAAGATGGCCGAGCTGACGAAGGGGAAGAAGGAGATCGGCTTCGGGCATCAGATCCGCTCGTACGTGCTGCATCCCTACCGGATGGTGAAGGACCACCGGACCGGGACGGAGGTGGGGAACGCGGACGGGGTGCTGGACGGGGAGATCGATGCGTTCATCGATGCGTACCTGCGCTCGCAGGCGGGAGGGGAGAAGAGCGCGGCGGCGCCGGCGGCGGGCTGACGCGCGCGCTGCCTGGCCCGCAACTCAGCGGAGGTTGTACACGGAGAGCCAACGCCACAGGGTGGAGCGGCTGATCCCGAGCTCCTCCGCCGCGGCGGCCCTGCGGCCCTTGTGCTTGGCGAGCGCCTTCAGCAGGCGCTCGCGGTGGGCGTCAGCCAGCGACAGGCTCGGCGTCCCCGGCGTCGGCTGGCCGCGCAGCTCCGGGGTGAGGTCGTCGACCTCCAGGTGAGGCCCCTCGCCGACGACGAACGCGTATTCGACCGCGCTGCGCAGCTCGCGCACGTTGCCGGGCCACGGGTAGCTGCGGATCGCATCCATTGCTGCCCGCGTCACACCGTCGATCTGCCGCAGCCCTCCGCGGTTCATCCGGTCGACGAAGTGCCAGAACAGCGCCGCTATGTCTCCCTCGCGATCACGCAGGGGCGGTAGGGAGATGGGGACCACCCGCATGCGATAGCTCAGGTCCTCGCGGAAGCGGCCTTCCGCAACCTCGCGGCGCAGGCTCTTGTTGGTCGCCGAGATGACGCGCACGTCCACCGTGACCGGGCGCGTCGCGCCCACCGGCATGAAGTTCTTCTCCTGCATCACGCGGAGAAGCTTGCCCTGCACGTCGAGGGGGATCTCCGCCACCTCGTCCAGGAAGAGCGTGCCTCCGTTCGCGAGCGCGAAGAGACCCTCCCGGTCGCGCACCGCCCCGGTGAAGGCCCCGCGCACGTGGCCGAAGAGCTCCGATTCGAGCAACGTCGGCGAGAAGGTGGCGCAGTTGACCGCTTGGAACGGCGCCTTCCGGCGCGGGCTCTCGGCATGGACGGCTCGGGCGACCAGCTCCTTGCCCGTCCCGGTCTCCCCACCGACGAGCACGGTGCAGTGGGCGCGCGCGACGCGCTGCAGCGTAACGAACAGGGCCTCCATCTCCGGGGCGACGGTATAGATCCCATGGAAGTTCCGGAGGCGCAGATCCGCTGGTCGTCGCAGAATGTCGTGCGGCATGACGCAACCTTATGAAACGTCCAGGGGGGAGAGCGCAAGAGCTTCCCCTTTTTTGCCTGTTTTGCCGGCGCCGGAGCGCGGCATCGCTCTTGCTCCGGTACCGTGCGCTTGCCCCGTTGGGGACAGGCATAGCCTGCTGGGCGTGCAATAGGGCACGCTTGGTGGTTACCGGGCGAGGCGTCCACGGGTGAATGACTTGAGGAGGGGATGCGAAGAGAAGGCACGGTCACTGTTCTTCGGAGAGCTCTGCAGGTTAGCAGTTGTACCCGTGGACGCCGCGCCGGTGCCTCCCTCCCTCTCTTTGACCGAAGTTGCTCCTGGCGTGGCTTGAGACGCCGCAGTGCCAGGGGAATCGGAAGGCAGGGCAATGATCCTGGACGGGATCTGGAGGGGTATCGTCCGGCGCGAGCCCGCGGAACCGCAACGGGTCGCCCCGCTCCGCCGGCTTTTCGGCCATCTCGCCGAGGGTAGCAGCATCGGGGCGCGGTGGCGTGCTCCCGCCGAGTCCGTGGAGGCGCGGGTGCAGCGGGTGGTCGCTACCCAACTGGGCGTCGGTCCCGAAGAGCTGACGCCCGAGGTCTCGCTCGCTGACGACCTTGCGGCGGACTCTCTCGATCTCGTCGAGCTGTGGCTCGCTTTCGAGGACGAGTTCGGCATCAAGGTCCCCGAACGGGTGCTGCAGGGCATCGGCACGTACGGGGACCTGGTCGATGCCATCCAGCGTCTCGATGAGGAGCGGCGGGTGGCGGAGGCGGACGCCCAGAGCGGCCGCGAGCCGGTCTTCGTCTGGGTGCGCATCGTTCCGCCGTCCCGCCATGCCAACGGCGATCTCCTGCGGGGCGGTTGGCTCACGCCTTACACCACGGAGACGATCGTCCAGGATGCGGTGCGCAGCGGCCCCGGCTCCCGTCTCGAGGTGAGCGTGCCGATGAACGTGAGCGACGCAGGGCTCGCGGAGCTTCGCGAGGAGTTCGCCTGGCTCGCGGAGCGCGGCATCCGGGTCACCGTGCGCCGGCACGGCCAGCCGCGGGCACACTATCCCGAGGCTGCCCAACGCGCTGGCTGACCCGGCCGCGCCCAACGCCTTCAGCGCAGGAGCCGGCGGGCGGCGACGTCCGCGAGGATCAGCGCCAACGCGAGCGTGACGGCCCACGCGCCGAGCGGCAGCCGTTCGCGCGCCACCCCCGGCCGCGCCGCCAGGATCTCCCCCGCCGCCGCCCCCACGCGTCCCCCGCTGAGCCGCGCGACCTTCTCGAGCAGCGCGAGGTTGGGGGCCGCCGCTCTGAGCTCCCGCCCGCTCGCCGAGCGCATCGGCGCGACGACCTCCACCGGCTCCTGGTGCCCGCCCGCCACCAGCACGGCCGCATGCGCCCCCGCCTCCAGCGCGGGCACGATGGCGCTGAACGTGCGCCGCCCGGTCGGCCGCAGCACGACCTCGCCCGCCTCCGCCACCCGCAGCAGGAACGGTCCGGGGTCGTCCCCTACCGTCGTGAGGCGTAGCAGCATCCCCTCCCCGAGGCGCCGCGCTTCCAGGTGGCGGTCCGCCGCGAGCCCCCGCGGCGCCGCCCACATCGCGAGCTGCGACCACAGCTTCGCGAACCCTCGCCACGTCGGCCACGCCGCGCCACCCGCCTGGAAGTCGATCGGCAGGACGGCGGTCCGGCCGAGCTCGTACTGCCAGGTGGCGAGCAGCGGATCCTGCCGCTCGCCGGCCTCGACCCAGAGACGCACCTCGGCGCCCGGCTTCAGGCGCGTGATCGCCCAGCCCGAGACCTTGGGCAGCTCGTCCTCCGCGATACCGGCCAGGATCGCGCCCCCCGCGGCCACGCGCGGAGGCGCGTCGCGGCGGTTCGCCGCCGCGTCCATCAGGTGCTGCGTGTCGCTGATCATGAGCTGCGGGAGCGCCTGCACGTCCTCGACGTGGTGGAAGGCGCCGCCGGTGGCGCGCGAGATCCTGTTCAGCAGGTCGAGGTGCACCGTGTCGTCGCCGATGCGGATGGTCGTCACCGTCACGTCGTCGCGCGCGAGGTCGGCGATCAGGTCGTCGTGGTCGGGGGCGCTGCGGTTCGTGTCGCCGTCGGTCAGCAGGATGACGTGGCGGACGCGCCGCCCGGCGGCGACCAGGCTCCGGCGCGCGCGGTCGAGCGCCTCCTTGAAGTCCGTGCCGCCGCCGTACTGGAGCTGGCGGATCTTCGCCGTGAGCGCGGCGCGGCCCTCGGCGAGCGGGAGGAGTGGACTCAGCTCGTAGGGCTCGGAGTCGAAGGCGATGGCGCCCACCAGATCGTGCGGGCCGAGCTGGTCCACGACCGCCAGCGCGGCGCGCTTCGCGTACTCCATCTTGGCGCCGTACGGGAGGTTCGGACCGCTCGCGAAGCCCATGCTGTTCGAGCGGTCGAGCAGGACGTAGAGTGCGATCGGCTCGCGCTCCTTCGGCTCCGGGCGCTGCGACTGGAGCTCGACCGGCAGCACGCGCGCGAGAGCGGTGCCCGCGAAGCCGCCGTCGCCGAAGAGATGCGCGCCGCCCGCGGCGATGAGCGCGCCGCCCCCGGCGACCCAGCCCGCCAGCGCGTCGAGCGCGCGCTCCGGGATGCCGGCCCGCGCCACGTCCTCGAGCACGACCAGGTGATAGTCGGCGAGACGCGGCGTGCGCGCGGCCAGGCCGGGGGGCGCCGTCACCTCGACGTCCATGCCGCGCTTGGCGAGCGCGAGGGCCACGACCGGCTGCGCGCGCTCGCTCACCACCAGGACGCGGAGCGGCCCCGTCACGGTGATGGCGGCCGCGACCGCACCCGGCGCCGGCGGCGCGCCCGGCGCGAGGAGCAGCTTCGCCTCGAGGAGGTAGGCCCCGGCGTTCGCGAAGCGATAGGGCAGCCGGACGGCGCTCACGCCGGGCGGCAGGTCGAGCGGCACGGGCAGGAGCGACTCGCCGTTGACGGTGAGCGCGAGCGCGGCGGCGAGCGGCGCGGCGGCGCGGCTCTCCACCACCGCCTCCAGCGGCAGCACGGCGTGCGCCGGCGCGAGCGGGGGCACGATCAGGCGACGGACCGCGCCCATGGGGAGACGCGCCGGCGGCGGGACGATCGGAAAGATCGGCACGCGCGGCTCGGCGAGCGCCGCCTCGGCGAGCAGGCTTCCCTCGGTCTCGTTGCCGTCGGTGAAGAGGACGAGCGCGGCCTGCCTGTCGTCGGGGCAGAGGGCCGCCGCGTGCGCGAGGGCAGCGGCGAGGGCGGTCTCGTCGGGCTCGAGCTCGTCCACGTCGTCCCCGGGCACGAGCGCGTCGAGCGGCGGGCGGCCGGCCACGGGGTGTGCCAGCACGCGCGAGCGTCCCGCGAAGGCGACGGCGCCGATCGCGTCGCGCGCCCCGAGCGCGGGCACGAGTTGCGCCAGGAACTCGCGCGCGGTCTCGCGCGCCGCACTGCCGACGCTCGCCGAGACGTCGATCGCGGCGACCACGCAGGCGCCCGCCTCCGGATGCGTGCGCTCGCGCGAGGGGCCGGCGAGCGCCAGGATCACGAGCGCGGCGGCGAGCGTGCGGCACAGCGCGGCCAGGCGAAAGCGGGACGCATCCAGGAGGAAGAGCGGCAGGGCGAGGAGCGCCGCGAGCGCCAGCGGGGAGGCGACCCGCAGCTCACCCGCTCCGAACGGCAGCGTCACGCGCCCCCCTTCCGGCGGCGCGCCTGCCACGCGCTCCACTCGAGCACGAGCAGCGCCGCGGCCGCCAGGTAGAGCCACCAGCCGAACTCGCGCCGGACGGCACCGGCGGGGCTCGCGGCGGCGGGGCGTGCCGTCGCGGGCCACTCGCCGCCGCCGCTGCGGCCGATGTCGGACTCGCGGTCGTCGAAGAGGTTGGCGAGCACGACGCGCCCGCCGACGCGGTAGACGCCGGTGCGCTCGGCGAGCACGACGGGCGGGTCTCCGGCGACGTGGAGGCCGGGCGAGCCAGCGAAGCGTGGAGAGGACGAGCAGGAGGAGCGCCACGTCGTCGGAGGACACGAGCGGGCCGGCCAGGTCCGCGCCGAGGCAAGCAAGACGGTGGCCGTCGCGCTCGCCCGCTACCAGGAGTGGAAAGGCGCCGCGCGCCGTCGCGCCGAGCACGACCGCACTTCCCCAGCCCGGCGTGACGAGCTGGACGGCGTGCTCGAGCGCCAGCGCCTGGAGGCCGTCGAGGCCCGCGACGGCGGGGTGGTCCACGTCCCAGTCGATGACGGCCGCGTCGTCGACCGTGCGTACGCCCCGGCAGACCGGGTTGTCGGCCGGCGGCGCCAGGTAGAGCGCCGGCTCGGCGCGCGGCGGCCCGGGCGGCACGAAGCGATCGTAGATCACAGCGCGCGCGGGCTCCGCGTCCGCGAGCCGCTCGGGCTCCACCGCCCGCACCCGGCTCCCGGCGACGCTCACCGCCAGCTCGCCGAGCGCCGCCGCCAGCTCGCGCGAGGCGGAGACGACCAGCACCTCGAGCGGCGGGCTCTCGGGCAGCTCGGCCACCGCCCGGTTGTCGACCGCGAGCGCGTCGTCCACCGCGAGCGTCACCCCGAGCTCGCCGGCGGCGGGCGGGTCGGTCAGCAGCACGGGCTCACTCGCGCGCGGCGGGAGCGCGAGCTGCCGGCTGGCCCACGTCCGCGTGCCCACCCGCGCCTCGACCACGACCCGGCGTTCCGCGTGTGCGTAGTTGCGCACCAGCACCGTCGCGGTCGCGTCGCCGACGGGGCGGAAGGGCGGCACGTCCACGCTGAGCCCGGTGATCGCCACGTTGTCATCGGTGCGGCCGATCTGGATCCAGTCGACGTATGCGAGCGCCGTGCGCGCCACGCCGCTCGCCTCGGGCGCCAGGTCGGTGAGCACGGCCACCTGCGTCTCCGGCCGGGCGTGCAGCTCGCCGAGCGCCAGCTCGAGGGCGGCGGCCAGGTTGGTGGGCGTGTCGAGCGGCTCGAGCGCCTCGAGCCGGTCCTGGGCGCGGGCGTGATCGACGGTCCAGGCGAGGACCACATGCGCGCGCTCGGCGGCGGTGACCAGCATCACCTCGTCGCCGGTCAGGAGCTGCGCCACCAGCCCGCGTGCCCGCCGCCGCGCCAGCTCGAAGCGCGTACCGCCGTCCTCGCGCGCCTGCATGCTCGCCGACACGTCGAGGACGACGAGCAGCCGCACGCGCTCGGCGGCGGGCGTGGCGCTCTCGACGTAGGGGCGCACGAGGCCGGCGATCAGCGCGAGCAGGAGGACCAGCTGGAGCACGAAGAGCAGGTCGGGACGGAAGCGCCGGCGGTCGAGCGGCTCGGCCGGGACGCGCCGCCAGAGGAAGAGCGTGCCGACCGGCACCGTCCTCTGGCGGCGGCCGTAGAGGTGGAGCACGACCAGCACGCCGACGGCGGCGAGCGCGAGGGCGCCGGCGGGATTGGCGAGCCCGAGCGTCATCGCCGCACGAGCACGCCGAGCCGCGGCAGCTCGACGGAGAGGAACTCGCGCACGCTCGCCTCGGTTGCGAAGCGGGCGTAGACGGCCCGGGTGCGCTCGGCGAGCGCTGCGAGCGCGCCCAGGTGCTCCGCGAGCAGCTCCCGGTAGCGGGCGCGCGCGGCGGGCGTGAGCACGACCGGGCGCGTCGCGCCCGTCTCCACGTCGGTGAGGACCCCGCGCGTGAACTCGCGTCCGGGGTCGAGCTCGCCCGCGCCGATCACGTGCAGGAGGAGGACCTCGTAGCGCCGCGCGCGGAGCGCGAGCACGCCGCGCTCGACCTCGGCCGGCTCCATCATCAGGTCGGAGACGACGATCGCCAGGCCCGGGCGCGGATGCTCGCGCGCGTACACCTCGAGCGCCGCGCCGAGCTCGAGCCGCCCGCCGGGTGCGACGGCGGCGAGCAGCGCCGCCGCGCGCCCGAGGCTGCCGCGCTGGCGGAGGAGCGGCGAGACGCGCGTCGCGCCGTCCCCGGGGAGGACGGCGATCCGCACCGCGTCGTTCGCCCCGAGGGCGACGTACGCGAGCGCCAGCGCCAGCTCCCGCGCGAGCGCGAGCTTCCCGTCACGCGCCGGCACGGCCATGGAGGCGCTCGCGTCGACGAGCAGGTGCACGACCACCTCGCGCTCGGCGGTGAAACGGCGCACGAGGAGCGTATCGAGGCGGCCGACGGCATTCCAGTCGAGGTGACGGAGGTCGTCGCCGGGCACGTAGGCGCTGTGCGCCTCGATCTCGATGCCCGCGGCCTGCGGGCGGCCGGGGAAGCGGCGGTCGCCCGGGCGGTCGCCCATGCCGCGGCGGAGGCGCAGACTGAGGCGCTTCAGGTACTCGAGGTTCATGCGCGCGCGCGCCGGGCGGAGGCGAGCACGCCCTCCACCACGTGGGCCGCGTCGACGCCAGCGGCCTCGGCCGCGTAGCTCATCACCAGGCGATGGCGCAGCGCCGGGAGGGCCACGCGCTCGACGTCCTCGAAGGTGATGTGCGGCCGCCCGGCGAGGAGCGCCATCACCTTGGCGCCCAGGATGAGCGCCTGCCCGCCGCGCGGGCTCGAGCCGTAGCTCACGTGGCGCGCCACGGGCTCGGGCAGGTCGCCAGCGGCCGGCACCGTGGCGCGCACGAGCGCCGCCACGTGGCGCTCCATGTGCGGCGCCACCAGCACCTGGCGGACGCGGTGCTTGAGCTCCTCGACGCGCCGCGCGGCGGTCTCACCCGGCAGCACGGGGCGCACCGCCGGCAGCTCGGCCGCCGTGGTCTCGCCCAGGATGCGCTCCAGCTCCGCCGCCGACGGGTAGTCGAGGAGCACCTTGAACAGGAAGCGGTCCAGCTGCGCCTCGGGGAGCTGGTAGGTGCCCTCCATCTCGATCGGGTTGAGCGTCGCGAGCACGAAGAAGGGCGGCGCCAGGGGATAGCTCGTGCCGGCCACCGTCACCTGCTGCTCGGCCATCGCCTCCAGCAGCGCCGACTGCGTCTTCGGCGTGGCGCGGTTGATCTCGTCGGCGAGCAGGATGTGAGCGAAGACCGGCCCGGGGACGAAGACGAATTCGCGGCGGCCGTCGGCGCCCTCGTTGATGACGCGCGTGCCGGTGATGTCGGCCGGCATCAGGTCGACGGTGAACTGCACGCGGTTGAAGGTCAGGTTGAGGGCCTCGGCGAGCGAGCGCACGATGAGCGTCTTCCCGATGCCCGGCACGCCCTCGATCAGCACGTGGCCGCCGGCGAAGAGCGCGGTCAGGATGACGTCGATCGCGCGCTCGTGGCCGACCACCACCCTGCCGATCTCGCGCCGCACGGCCGTGAAGACCTCCTGGAAGTCGCGGATCGCGGCCTCGGCGACGGCGGGGGTCACGGCGCCTCCTCGCCCCGACGGTGGGCGAAGAGCGCACGCACCGCGGCCTCGTACGCGGGGGGCACCCCCATCTTCGGGACGGGCGCGTCGCGCCGCTGCGCGGCCGCGAGGTCGGGGCGGGCGTCGGGCGCGGGCGGCGGCGCCTCCCCGAAGAGGGGAGCCGGGCCGCCGCCCAGCGCGCGGACGCGCGCGGCGAG